>CABPXX010000318.1 GCA_902461475.1 uncultured Eubacteriales bacterium
CGTGGAGAAGCCCGCCGCCGCTCCCACCGATGGCATCGACTTTGACAAGGGCGACATCGCCCACCACCTCACCTCCTTCCTCTACCCCGACGACAGCGACGAGGCCGGACGGCTGCTGCGTGTGTATCAGCAGTACTTCATGGTGTCCGCTGGCGCTCAGCTGATTTTGAAGGAGTTGGACGAGAAGGGCATCTCCCCCTGGAACCTGTGCGAGCACGTGGCCATTCAGATCAACGACACCCACCCCTCCATGGTACTGCCCGAGCTGACCCGCCTGCTGCTGGAGCGCGGCCTGTCCATGAACGACGCCCTCCACCAGGTGGCCCACGCCTGTGCCTACACCAACCACACCATTCTGGCCGAGGCCCTGGAGAAGTGGCCCATGAGCTACATTGAGCGGGTGGCTCCCCAGCTGGTGCCCATCATCCGGGAGATGGACCGCCGGGCCAAGTCCGTGTTCCCCGACCCCCGCATGGCCATCATCGACGACAAAGACGTGGTGCACATGGCCCACATGGACATCCACTACACCTACTCCACTAACGGCGTGGCCGCCCTGCACACCGAGATTCTCAAGACCTCGGAGCTCAAGCCCTTCGCCGACGTGTACAGCTACAAGTTCAACAACAAGACCAACGGCGTCACCTTCCGCCGCTGGCTGGAGGTGTGCAACCCCCGTCTGGCCTCCCTCATTGACGACTGCATCGGCAACGAGTGGCGCCGGGACGCCAGCCAGCTGGAGAACTTCGCCACCTTCGTCCGAGACCCCAAGGTGCTCAGTGCCATGCTGGACATCAAGGACTACAACAAGCAGCAGCTGGCCAAGGTCCTGAAGCAGCGCCAGAACGTGGAGGTGGACCCCCAGTCCATCTTTGACATTCAGGTCAAGCGCCTCCACGAGTACAAGCGCCAGCAGATGAACGCCCTATACGTCATCAAGAAGTACCTGGACATCAAAAACGGCATCCTGCCCACCCGTCCCATCACCGTGATCTTCGGCGCCAAGGCCGCCCCCGCCTATGTCATGGCCAAGCACATCATCCACCTTATTCTCTGCCTGCGCCAGCTCATTGAGTCCGATCCCCAGGTGCGCCCCTGGCTGCGTGTGGTGATGGTGGAGAACTACAACGTCAGCTGGGCGGAGAAGCTCATCCCCGCCTGCGATATCTCCGAGCAGATCTCCCTGGCCTCCAAGGAGGCCTCCGGCACCGGCAACATGAAGTTCATGGCCAACGGCGCCGTCACCCTGGGCACCATGGACGGTGCCAACGTGGAGATCGCCCAGCTGGTGGGCCGGGACAACATCTACACCTTCGGCGCCTCCAGCGACCGGGTCATCCAGATGTATGCCCAGCACAGCTATCACCCCCAGGAGTTCTACAACCGTCCCTGGGTCAAGGAAGTGGTGGACTTCATCGTCTCCCCCACTCTGGTGGCTCTGGGCGACGAGACCTGCCTGCGGGCTCTGTGGAACGACATGAAGACCAAGGACTGGTTCATGGCCCTGCTGGACGTGGAGGAGTACACCGCTGTGCGCAACCGCCTGCTCAGCGACTACGAGGACCGCACCGAGTGGTCCAAGAAGATGCTCATCAACACCGCCAAGAGTGGCTTCTTCTCCAGCGACCGCACCATCGCCCAGTACAACCACGACATCTGGCATCTGAACTGAGCTAACGCTCGGCAAAGAAGTCCACAGACTCCTTTGCCAGGGGTTCGCATGACGGATGGGGTTCGATTTCTTACGAAAAAGTTACCCCATCCGCCATGAGAAGTGTCATTTCCCATGCGCATGTCCTGGGAAATGACGTTATTTCAATTTATTCCGCCACCTGCGGGTGTCGGAACTCTGCGAGGCCTCTTGTCAGGCAAGTTTTCTGCATAAAAAATCCCGCTCCTGAATTGGAGCGGGATTTTTTCGGTTTGGGTTGTTTTTAGCCCTTCAGGCTCTCGGCCCAGGCGGCGTAACGCTCCACCTTGGCGGCGCAGTCAGCCTGGCTCTCGCCACGGGCCAGGATGTACACTTTCACCTTGGGCTCGGTGCCGGAGGGACGGACGATGACGGAGGTGCCGTCCACCAGCTCGTAGCGCAGCACGTTGGAGCCGGACAGCTCCATGGTGGTGCGCTCTCCG
>CABPXX010000319.1 GCA_902461475.1 uncultured Eubacteriales bacterium
TGAGGATGTTCGACGGCGGTATCAAGTTCTCCGGCGACATCGCCAAGGCCATCGCCGCTGGCGGCAACGTGGTCATGCTGGGCTCCCTGCTGGCTGGCTGCGAGGAGTCCCCCGGCGACACCGAGGTCTACCAGGGCCGTCAGTTCAAGGTCTACCGTGGCATGGGCTCTCTGGGCGCCATGGCCTGCGGCTCCAAGGACCGTTACTTCCAGCAGAACAACAAGAAGCTGGTGCCCGAAGGCGTGGAAGGCCGCGTGCCTTACAAGGGACCTGTGTCCGAGACCATCTATCAGATGATGGGCGGCCTGAAGGCCGGTATGGGCTACTGCGGCTGCGGCACCATCGACGAGCTGCGCACCAAGGCCCAGTTCACCCAGATCACTGCCGCCGGTCTCCGGGAGTCTCACCCCCACGATATCTACATCACCAAGGAAGCTCCCAACTACACCGTCAATCCCCAATAACACACACTATCTGCCACCGAGGTTTCCCTCTGTGGCAGATTTTTTCATTGCATTCACAGGGGAAAATCCATATAATGTGGGGAAAGGAGGGATACCCGTTGGAACATCGGATGTTAGACCAGGAGAGAGAGACAGCGGAGGAGACCTCTGACGGGCTGGGACGGGCACCCCAGCAGAAACGGAAACGGCCGGGGAAAACATGGGTGATGGCCCTGTGTCTGTTGGTGGCCATCTTCGGCGGCCTGTGCTGGAAGGTGTATCAGCTCCACAACCGGGTGGAGTGGCTGCTGGAGAACACCGTGGCCAAGAGCACTATCCGGGACCTGGCCTACCAGTACGGCCTCACCACCACCTTTCTCCAAAAGCTGTTCCCCCAGTCCTATGTGTACATGGGGGCCAACGGCATCACCATTTCACCCCTCAAGGACGACTTGGCCCAGCACAGCTACGACTGGAGCGGGCTGAGTGAGGAGAACGGACGGTATCAGTACACCGCCCAAGATGGAACCCAGGCCCTGGCTGGGGTGGATGTGTCCACCTACAACGGGGACATCGACTGGGCGGCGGTGAAGGCCGACGGCATCTCCTTTGCCATGATACGCCTGGGCTTCCGGGGCTACGGGGAGACGGGCAACTTGGTGCTGGATGACAAGTTCCAGCAAAACATCCAGGGAGCTACCCAGGAAGGGCTGGACGTGGGGGTGTACTTCTTCTCCCAGGCCGTCACCGTGGAGGAAGCGGTGGAGGAGGCGGAGTATGTGCTGGACGCCCTGAAGGGCTATTCCATCACCTACCCCGTGGTATTTGACCTGGAGCAGGTGGCCCATGACGAGGCCCGCACCGACGATCTGAGCGTGGAGACTGCCACGGAAATCACCCAGGCCTTTTGCCAAACCATTGCCCAGGCGGGCTATCAACCTATGATCTACGGCAATGTGACGTGGCTGATGGACCGCATTGACCTGACCCAGCTCACCGAGTATGAGCTGTGGCTGGCCCAGTACCAGAGCCCCCCCACCTTCCCCTATCAGTTTACCATGTGGCAGTACAGCCACCAGGGCAGCGTGGCGGGGATTGAGGGGAATGTGGACCTCAATTTGCTGCTGAGTCCCATCTCTTAAGACGCGATCAACCACCCATCCCCGCCGGATGGGTGGTTTTCTTATGATATTGGGTATGGTAGAATAGGAAAAAACTCAGGAAGGAGTGAGAGACTTTGCTCACCCTATTGTATGCCCGGGCGGGGCAGGAAATACGAAGAGAATTGCTGGAGCGGTTGGGGACCTCCCCGGCCCAGCGCCGGCTGCTGCTGGTGCCCGAGCAGTATTCCCACGAGAGCGAGCGGGCCATGTGCCAGGTGCTGGTCAACGGGGCCTCCCGCACCTGTGAGGTGCTCTCCTTCACCCGCTTGGCTGGACGGCTGCGGGAGGTGGCAGGGGGTGGGGCCGCTCCGGTGCTGGATGGAGGCGGGCGGATGCTGCTGATGTACGCCGCCCTGCGCCAGTGCGCCCCCCAGCTGCGCATCTACCGCTCCCCCTCCCGCAAGCCCGCCTTCCTCACCCACGTGCTGGCCACCATCGACGAGTGCAAAAGCTGCTGTGTGCAGCCCCAGCAGCTCTTAGAGGCCGGGGAGGAGCTGGGCGGCCAGCAGGGGGACAAGTGG
>CABPXX010000320.1 GCA_902461475.1 uncultured Eubacteriales bacterium
GCCTCCCTTGTGTAAAGGGAGGTGGCCCGGCGTAAGCCGGGTCGGAGGGATTGACGGGACAGAGCAGCCTTTCATTCAGCCATTCCCGTTCCCTGGCACAGACAACCCCTCAGTCCGCTTACGCTGACAGCTCCCCTTACACAGGGGAGCCTTTGGTGCTCAGCCGCAGCAGCCGCCCCCGCAGCCACCGCTGCAACCGCAAGAGCTCCCCTGCCCCTCTCTCAGATGGCTGGGCAGAGACTCGTCTTCCTCAATCCACTCCTTCTCCACATCCACAATGCGGTACTCCGTCTCCGTGTCCCGGATGACCAGCTGGGAGATGCCCGCATTGATGATGAGGCGGCGGCACATAGAGCAGGAGGTGGACCCGGCCATCAGCTCACGGGTCTTGGGGTTGATGCACACCATATATAAGGTAGCCCCCAGCACTTCCCGGCGGGAGGCGGAGATGATGGCGTTGGCCTCGGCGTGCACCGAGCGGCACAGCTCGTACCGCTCCCCGGAGGGGATATTCATGGCCTCCCGGGTGCAGTAGCCCAAATCAATGCAGTTTTTCCGGCCCCGGGGGGCGCCGTTGTAGCCGGTGGATACGATCTCGTCATTCTGGACGATGATGGCCCCATAGTGGCGGCGCAGGCAGGTGGAGCGCTCGGACACCGTCTGTGCAATGTCCAGATAATAGTTTGTCTTGTCAATGCGTGGCATGGAACCATCCCTCCAACTTGTGTACTGCCTGCCATTATATCAGCCTTTTTTCCGTGACACAACGGTCAAATTCACATTTTGTTTACCGTTACCCCATTGACGTTGCCAAAGGTTGCGATTATCATAATAGTAAACAATACAGCGACGCCTTAGGCTGTCAGGAGGTAAGAACCTGTGATTCGTCAATATCTCAGCCGTTTTATGACTGGCCGCTATGGCATGGACCAACTCAATCTGTTTCTCACGGTCACCTATCTGGTGCTCTACCTGGTGTTTTTCCTCACCGGGCTGTGGGTGCTGGACACGATCGTACTGGTACTATTACTGGTGGTGCTGTTTCGGATGCTGTCCCGGGACATCTACCGCCGCCAGGCAGAAAACACCCGGTTTCTCCAGATTGTCCGGCCCATCCAACATAAATTCCGCACCTTCCGCACCCGGATGAAAGACCGGGAGCACCGTTACTTCAAGTGCCCCAGCTGCGGCCAGCAGATGCGGGTGCCCCGGGGCAAGGGACGCATCACCGTCCACTGCCGTTCCTGCGGGGCCACCTTTGAGGAAAAAAGTTAAAAAATGGGTCGGACCTTGGTCCGACCCATTTTTTATGGAATTACTTGTTCTGGTTGGGCTGCTTGACCTGCACAGAGTCCTTGGTCATGGGACGGCGCAGCAGGCGGAAGTTGGGCATACCGCCGGCCTCGCACACCCGGCTGACCAGGGTGTCGGCGTAGCAGAACAGCTGCTCGTAGCAGCGCACGTGGAACTCCTTCTTATCGTCGTCGGTGACCTCACCAGTGACCTGGAACAGGCCCACCAGCTCCACAGAGGCGAAGAAACGGTGATCGGGGTTGTCGGTCTTGTCCTTCACGCACTGATACAGCTTGGCCACACACTTGGTGGAGTCCGCGTTGTACTTGACGGTGAAATTGGAGTTGTTCTCCAGCTGGACCTGCCCAGCCTTGTCCAGCTTGTTGAAAAACTGGAGGTCCTCCAGCTTGTAGGAAAGCATTTGCAAATCTGCCATGGTTGGCACCTCGCCCTTCTTGTTGATTTTTCCTGTGTTCCATTGTACCATAGAGATACCATGGCCGGACGTCTCTGACGCCCCTCGCCTTTGGCGACACTGCCGTTATTGTACCATAACTTGACAGGGTGTGCAACCGTCCTTGTGTAAATTTCTCTCTCTTTTGCACACACGCCCCCTGGCTTTTCGAGGTGATTTTTATGAATGATACCATTGCCGCCATTGCCACCGGGCACCAGGCCACTGCCATCGGCATCCTCCGCCTCTCGGGCCCCCAGGCCATTTCTGCCCTGGACCAGGTGTTTACCCCCGTCCGTGGCAAGCCCATGGCAGAGCAGCCCAACCGCCTATTGGTGTACGGCCCCCTCCACGACGCCCAGGGCAAGGCCCT
>CABPXX010000321.1 GCA_902461475.1 uncultured Eubacteriales bacterium
GGGTCCCGGTTGTCCCCGCTGGGGTCTCCGTACAGCGCATAGGTGATGGCGTCAAAAATAGTGGTCTTCCCCGCCCCGGTGTCCCCGGTGATGAGGTACAGCCCCCGCTCTCCCAGCCGCTCCAGGGGAATCTCCACCTGCCCGGCATAAGGGCCAAAGGCGGACAAGGTCAAGTGTAGTGGTCTCATGGTTCACCCTCCCAAATGGATTCCAGCAATTGCTGGGCAAAGGCCCGCTGCTCCGCCCCCATGGGCTGCCCGTTTTGCAGGGTGTAAAACTGGTCCAGCAGCTCCAGCGGGGACTTCTTCTCCTGGTCTTCCTGGATCTCGATGGAATGTTCTGCCCGGGTACGGCAATTGTCATAGTCCAGCTTCATCAGATGGGGATAGATGACCCGAAGCTTGGCCATTCCGTCGGGGATATCCTCCTCGTCGGTGAGGGTGATATGGACATAGTCTTGGGGATAGCGGGTGCCCTGATAGAAGTCCCGGAGGGTGAGCTGCTCATAACTGCCCCGCAGCTCCACCAGGTCCCGCAGCGGGGTGAGGGGCACGGTGCGCACCGCCACCTTCCCCTTCTCCCCCAGCTCCACCACCGTCACAGACTTGTGGTGTCCCGCCTCGGAAAAGGAGTATTTCAAGGGAGTGCCGCAGTAGCGCACCGTCTCCCGTCCCACCGTCTGGGGCCCGTGGAGATGGCCCAAGGCCACATAGTCAAAGGGCTCAAAGGCGGACACGTCCACCTGGTCGGTCCCCCCCACCGACACCTCTTCCGAGTCGCACCGGGTGGCCCCGGTGACAAACTGGTGGGTCACTAGGATGTTCCGCTGCTCCCGATCCACCTCCATGGCCTGGATGGCAGTGGTCACGGCGTCGGTGTAGCTGGAAATCTCCTGGTCGGGGAAATATCGGCGCACATGGGCGGGCTTGACAAAGGGGAGCAGATGGATGTGCACCGGGCCGTACTCATCGGCGAGGGTATACACCGCCGCCGTGCCGTTGTATACCGGGGCGATGTGGATACCGCTTTGCTCCATCAGCCGCCCGCCAAAGGCCATGCGTTCCGGGGAGTCATGGTTGCCGCTGATGAGATAGACCTGGAGCCCTCTCCGGGACAGCTGGACCAGGAAGTCGTCCAGCAGGGCCACTGCCTCCGCTGTGGGCACCGACTTGTCGTATACGTCCCCGGCGATGAGCACTCCCTGTGGCTGCTCATCATCTACAATACGTATAATTTCTTTTAAAATATACTGCTGGTCTTCCAACATGGAATACTCGTTGACCCGCTTTCCCAGGTGCAGGTCGGACAAATGGATGAATTTCATACGTCTTCGCTCCCCCGCTGGATGGTCTGGGCCAGCACCTGGGCGGCCAGGCGGGAGCCCGCCTCACTGGGGTGGTAGCTGTCCTGGGCGTACAGCTCCTGTTGGTCCGCCAACTGGTAAAACCAGGTGCCCACATCCGCCATCAATGCCCCGGTGTCCTGGGCGGCCTGAGCATAGGCCTGGTGGAGCTGCTGATACATCTGGTCATAGTCCATGCCAAAGGCCCGGAGCTTCGCCCCGCCTCGCTGATAGGCCCAGGTGGCGTAGAGCACCGGCACCGCTCCGTTGGCCCGAATTTGCTCACACAGGCGGGTGACGCTGCTGAAAAAGGACGCCGGACTGGTGATGGGGCCATTGCTCATCTCCTGGAGCACCACATAGTTCCATTTCTCCTCCTGCAGCGCCGCCTGGGTGGCGGTCCCCATCCGGGTGTTGGGGTTGAGCTGCTCGGACAGGCGCGCCCCACCTCGGGTGTGGGCCACCACCTCCGCCCCGGTAAGTTGGGCCAGCATGTCCGGCATGTCGTTAAAAAAAGTAAAGCTGTTTCCCAGCATTAAAATTCTCATGGATGTTCCCTTCTTTCATGGTATGGGTTCTTCCTCCAGCACGCCCCCGTGGAGATGGAGCATCTTGTGGGCCATGCGCACTGTGGAGGGGTGGAGGATGTGGGACACGGCAATCACCGTCAGGTGAGGGATGGAGAAGATCAGAGTCTCGATCTCCTGGGCGGTGGCCGGGTCCAAGTGGGAGGTGCCCTCGTCCACCAGCAAAATCTCTGGTTTGGAGAGCAGAGCCC
>CABPXX010000322.1 GCA_902461475.1 uncultured Eubacteriales bacterium
GGGGTGAGCGTCCAGCACGCGGTACTCCTTGGCAGCGCCAGCGGCGTACTCGGCGGGAGTGAAGGTCTCGAAGGCGCCGGACATCTTGTTCTCCAGGATGTAGCAGGCCTGGACGAAGGGATGAATGGCAGTGGAGAAGGGAGGCGCATAGGCGTAGTCCAGGGTGTCGAAGTCGGCAACCTTGGCGCCCATGGCGATGCCGGTGACGGCAATGTCCACCATCTTGTCCACAGCGCCGCCGCCCAGCACCTGGATACCCAGCAGCTTGCCGGTGGTCTTGTCGGCGATGAGCTTGGTGACAAAAGAGGAGGCGTCGGCATAGTAGTGGGCCTTGTCATCGGTGACGCAGGTCACGGTGACCACGTCATAGCCCTCAGCCTTGGCCTGAGCCTCGGTGAGACCGGTGCGGCCAGCGTTGAGGTCGTCGGCCAGACGGACCACGCCGGTGCCCATGCAGCCCAGGTAGGGGGCGTCGGTGCCGGTGAGGTTCTTGGCCAGGCACCGGCCGGTGATGTTGGCGGTGGAGCCCATGGCGGACCACTGGCCCTTGCCGGTGATGCGGTTGTGCACCATGGCGCAGTCGCCCACGGCGTACACATCGTTGAGGTTGGTGCTCTGGTGGTCGTCCACCACGATGGTGCCCTTCACCATCTCCAGGCCGGACTCAGCCAGGAAACCGGTGGCGGGACGGATGCCGATGGCCAGCACCACCACGTCGGCGGGCAGCACGCCGGCGCTGGTGTCCACGCCAGTGGCCTTCTCGGTGCCCACAATGCCCTTGAGGGCGGTGCCAGTGCGCACACGCATGCCCTTACCCTGGAGCTTGCGGCGGACGTAGTCGGCCACCTCAGCGTCAAAGATGTTGGGCATCAGCTGGTCGGCCATGTCCACCACGGTGACGTTCAGGCCCTTGGCCATGAGGTTCTCGGCGATCTCCAGGCCGATGAAGCCGCCGCCCACCACCACAGCGTTGCGGCAGTGGTTGTCGTCCACGTAAGCACGCAGACCGATGGCGTCGTCGGGGGTACGCATGGTGTACACACCCTTCAGATTCACGCCCTCCACGGGGGGCACAAAGGGCTCAGCGCCCACGGCCACCACCAGCTTGTCATAGCTGACGGTGTTGGCCTCACCGCTCACCACGTTGCGCACGGTCACGGTCTTGGCGTTGGCGTCCACGGAGGTGGCCTCCATACCGGTGACCACGTCCACCCCGGTCAGGCCCTTGTACTTTGCGGGGGTGTTGACGATCAGCTCGTCCCGGGTCTCAATGCTGCCGCCCACATAGTAGGGCAGGCCGCACCCGGCGTAGGAAATGTCCTGGCTCTTGGTGTAGATGGTGACGTTGGCGTCCCGGTTCTCACGCTTGAGCTTGGCGGCGGTCTTGGGGCCTGCGGCAACGCCGCCGATGACGATCACGTTCATATCTCCCTCTCCTTTGTTAATTTTTTCGCAGAATTAAGCGTGTTGATTATACCATACCTTCGATGATATAATTGATTCGACTTAATGATACAACGATTCAAATTCTGAATCACCCACTTTACCTATGAAAGAACTGGGGTATATCTATGCTGGATTATCGAATGGAAACCTTCCTCATCCTGTGTGAGGAGATGAATTACCGTAAAACCGCCCAAATTCTGCATCTTTCTCAGCCTGCCGTCACCCATCACATTCAATTTCTGGAGCACGAGTACGGGTGCAGTCTGTTTACCTACGCCGGGCGGCAGCTGATTCAGACCCCACAGGGGCGGGCGTTGGAGGAATATGCCCGCTCGGTGAAGCACAACGACCTGGAAGTGCGGCGCAAACTCTCCAATCAGCACGTACTGGAGCTGAAGGTGGGGGCCACCAAGACCATCGGGGACTACGTCATCAACCACCGGGTCAACCGCTTCCTCACCAGCCAGGACCACGCCCTCACCTTCATTGTGGACAACACCGAGCACCTGCTGCAAATGCTGGACGACGGCCAGCTGGACTTTGCGGTGGTGGAGGGGTACTTTAGCAAGACCCACTTTGAATGGCAGCTGTTCCGCCAGGAGCCCTTTGTGGGGATCTGCCACAAAAACCACCCCTTCTGTGGCCGCAAGGTGGGCCTGCCCGA
>CABPXX010000323.1 GCA_902461475.1 uncultured Eubacteriales bacterium
TGGCCGTCCCGCACCACCCTGGCCAGGGGGGCGGACATCTGTTCCAAGGCCTCCAGGGCCTTGTGGGCGCTGTTCTCCTGGGTGATGGAGATGACGGCATTCACCACCACAATGAGGAGGATAATCACTGCCTCAATCCAGTCCTCGCCGTGGGTGGAGATGAGGGAGAGGGCGGCGGCGAAGAGGAGCACCACGATCATGGGGTCTTTGAGCTGGAGGAGAAAGCGCAGAATGAGGGGGGTGGGTTTGGGCTTTTCCAGCTGGTTGGGGCCGTATTGCTGGAGGCGCTGGGCGGCCTGGGTGGAGGTGAGGCCCCGGCTGGAGTTGGTGTCCAGCTCCTGGAGGGCCTGGGCCGAGCTTTTGGTGTACCACTGGGTCATAACGATGCACTCCTTTGTTGTTCGGGTGCAGGGGAGGAGGGGACAAAAAAAGACCAATCCGCACGAAAATTGCGCGGATTGGTCTATATTTCTCTGTTCTCTGTGCCCGCTGCACGTCTTTTGTGGGTGCATTGTATCAGGGGCACACAGTGAGTGCAAGGGAAAAATGGCGAGGGGCTTAGCCCACGGCCTCGTCCTCCACCGAGCCGGTGGCCTCCCGGTCAGCGGAGGGGTTGACGGAGGGAGAGGGAGTCTCCTGGGCGGCGGTGTACTTCTCGTTGAGAGCCACCTGGTAGGCGTTGAACTTGTTGTAGAAGTCGGCCACGTCCAGGTTGTCCAGAGTCTCGGTGGACTGGATGTCGGCGTCGGCAATCCACTGGTCCACCTGCTGGCCCATCTTGTACTCACGCCACTTGTCCACGTACTCGCTGGTGTCGGCCACCTTGTCCCGGATGATGATGTGGTAGCCGTACGCGGACTCCACAATGCCGGACACCTGGCCGTAGTCCAGCTCCAGGGCGGCCTTCTCATAGGCGGAGGCCATCTGGCCCAGGGTGGCAGTGTAGCCGTCGGGGCTGTCGGCCAGGCCCTCGTCCTCGCTGTACTCGTTCATCAGGTCGTTGAAGAGGGTGGAGGGGTCGTCGCTGGCGTTGAGCTGGGCCAGAATGTCCTCAGCCAGGGCCTTCTTCTCAGCGATGGTCTCGTCGTCCAGCTTGGGATAGGCGTAGGAGCCGTCCTCCTGGACGGTGGGGGTGCCCTCGGTGTCCACGGTCTTCAGGAGGATGTGGCGGGTCTGATAGACGTAGTTGTTCAGGTCGTCCTCGGTGGGCTGGCCAATGGTGGCGTTGAGGACGTTGTCATAGAAGTAGTTGATGGAGTAGACGAACTTCATGGTCTCGTCGCTGAGGCCATTGATGGTCTTGCGCTGGTCGTACTTCTCCTGGCCCTCGGACATGAGGGTCTCGTTGAGCTCGGTCTGCTGCTCGTCGGTGAGGGGGCAGCCCAGCTCTTCGCACTTGGCCTCCAGAATCTTGTAGTAGGCGGTGACGGTCTTGCTGTCCTCCTTGAGCTGGTCGGCGTAGTCGGTCACATCGGCCTGGTAAATCTGGGTGAGGTAGGCGCAGTTCACTGCCAGGAAGTACAGGTACAGATCGGCGGGAATCACCTCGCCGTTGGCGGTGAGCATGGTCTCGTCGCCCTTGAGCCCGGCGGAGAAGTCCAGGATGTCTCGGGACAGGTCGGCCACGATCTCCTCAGAGGGAGCGGGGGAGTCGGTGGGCTCGGCGGCGGGGGTGGAACAGGCGGCCAGGGAGAAGGTCATCCCGGCGGCCAAAAGCAAAGACGTGATGCGCTTTTTCATAGTCATCATGTTGTAACTCCTTTTGCAGGTGCCGGGAAATGCCCGGCACAGTCTAGGGGACATTGTATCACCAAATGGGAGAAAAGGCAAACCCTTTGTGGCGCAGGGCGGCAGCCCTGCACTTCTTCACTTTTCACTCTTCTCTTGCCCCAGCCGGGAGTGCTCCGCTGGGCTTGCCGTTCTCCGATTTCCCAGGCGGAAACCAGCGCCCCCGCCGGGGACGCTCCGCTGGGGTCCATTTTGAGTGGCCAAAATGGACGAAAAGTCACTTAGGGCGTTCCCCCCTAAGGACCCCCCTGGGGTACGAGGCTGGACCTGCGTCGAGCTGGTGTTCGGCCCGTCACCCTTGCTGTGGCTCCTGTTTGTG
>CABPXX010000324.1 GCA_902461475.1 uncultured Eubacteriales bacterium
TTTGCGCCAAAAAAGCCAGACCTACCCATGTAGATCTGACTTTTTCAGTGCCCTTACAAAATTAGTGAATTTGCTTCCATGTGCGGGGTCACCAGGGAGCTGTTGCTATACTATGCCCAATGCGGATTACTGCACCCGGCCAACATTGCCGATAGCGGGTATCGGTATTACAGTCTGTCCCAGATGCGGACGCTGAATATCATACTCAATCTCAGAGCCAGCGGCATGTCCCTCAAGGAGATTGGGGAATATTTGACCCAACCGGGGGTGGGGGTCCGGTTTCGGCTGCTGAAAGCCCAAGTTCAGGCGCTGGAGCAGCAGGAGCGGCAGATTCGGGCCAAGTGAATGGCGTTGGAGCAGTCGGTGGGTTCCTACTTGGAGGGGGCCAGGTGCCAATACGGCGTGTTGGAGGTCCGCCAGATGCCGGAGGAATACCGGATTGCCTCCCCTACCTGGTATACCAAAACGCCGGACGAGGAGACCTTTTTGCGCACCTTTCGCAACCATTTGAAGTACTGTGAGCAGAAGGAGCTGAGCACCCGGTTGCAGGCGGGGGAGATCATCCCCCTGGAGCGGGCCAGACGCCGCTGTTTTGTGGAGAGCCATTATTTCAATCCGGTGCAGAGTTGGGTGGAGGATGAGCGGCTGTACATCAAGCCCGCGGGAGCGTATGCGGTGTACTACCACCAGGGAGAGCTGGAGGACCTGGAGGTGGCCTTCCACCTCTTTGTGGACGAGGTGGAGCGTCAGGGGTATCAATTGTGTGGTGATGTGTACGAAGACGACCTGGTGGAGGAGCTACTTTTGTCCCAAACGGCCCTCAGTGTGGCCCGTTTGACCGCCCGGGTGGAGAAGGCGGATCGGTGATAGGAGTGGGCGGTTTTATTTGACCTGTGCCCGGCAGGCGGGTATAATAACAGGGTAAGAATACCTGCTGCCAAGGCAGAGAACAGGGAGGACAACCATATGTGGTTTGACCAATCAGTCATCTATCAGATCTACCCGCTGGGGCTGTGTGGCGCGCCGGAGGACAACGACGGCGTTCGGGAAAGCCGAATTTTGCGCCTGCTGGACTGGGTGGAACACATCAAAAAGCTGGGGGCGGACACCGTACTCTTCAACCCGCTGTTTGAAAGCGACCGCCACGGCTATGATACCCGGGATTATTTCCAGTTGGACTGCCGCCTGGGCACCAACGAGGACTTCGCCCAGGTGTGTGACGCCTTCCATCAGGCCGGTATCCGGGTGATGCTGGACGGGGTGTTCAACCACGTGGGCCGTGGGTTCTGGGCCTTCCGGGACGTGCAGGAAAAGCGGTGGGACAGCCCCTATAAGGACTGGTTCCGCATCGACTTCAACGGCAACTCCCACTACAACGACGGCTTCTGGTACGCCGACTGGGAGGGCCACGGGGAGCTGGTGAAGCTGAACCTGGACAACCCGGCGGTGGTGGAGCACCAGTTTGACGCCATCCGCGCCTGGGTGGACCAGTTTGACATTGACGGGCTGCGCCTGGACGTGGCCTACTGCCTGCCCCAGCACTACCTGCGCCGCCTGCGGGAGTTTACCTCCTCCCTGAAGCCGGACCTCGCCCTCATGGGTGAGACCCTCCACGGGGACTACAAGCAGTGGATGGCCCCGGACATGTGCCACTCGGTGACCAACTACGAGTGTTACAAGGGGCTGTGGTCCAGCTTCAACTCCATGAATCTCTTTGAAATTGGCCACTCTCTGGCCCGCCAGTTCGGCCCCGAGCCCTGGACCATGTACAAGGGGGCCCATCTACTCTCCTTCCTGGACAACCACGACGTCACCCGCATTGCCAGCCAGCTCACCAACAAGGAGCACCTGGCCCCCGCCTATGCCCTGATGTTCGGTATGCCCGGCGTGCCTGCGGTGTACTACGGCAGTGAGTGGGGCCTGGAGGGCAAGAAGGAGTCCTGGGGCGACGCTCCCCTGCGCCCTGCCCTGGAGAAGCCGGAGTGGAACGACCTCACCGATTGGATTTCCAAGCTGGCCCGTGCCAAGCGGGAGAGTCAGGTTCTGTGCTACGGCGGGGTTCCCAAAGTGGGGGCCACCACACCGAGAAAATG
>CABPXX010000325.1 GCA_902461475.1 uncultured Eubacteriales bacterium
TCAACGGCATGGTCATCGGGGTCAGCCAGACCTTCCACTACTTCCAGCGGGTGCAGGAGCGGATTTTGGACTTTGTCACCCACAACAGCGCCATCACCCGGGAGCGACTGGAGAAGCTGATGCTCAACACCCAGGAGATGGCCGCCGACATGGGCAGCATCGTCTACGGCCAGCAGGCAGTGGAGCTGGGGCTCATTGACCACCTGGGCGGGCTATCCGATGCCATGGCCTGCCTGCGCAAGCGCATGAAGAAATATCGCAAGAAGTGAACATCCCGCTCTGGTTATCCAGAGCGGGATGTTCCTTTAGCGCAGGGGAAGACGGCGAACGGGGCCGCCCTCCTTTTTCTTTTTGTAGAGGGAGGGACCATAGAGGAAGATCACCGCCAGCACGGCGGATATGCTGGCCTGAATGATAAAGGCCATGTCCACGGTCAGATTGGCCGTGGAGGCATCGGGGCTGTCGGGATTGTATTTGATAGTCAGGGAGTCCCCAGCCTTGAGATCGTTGCTGGTGCGCTGAGCGGTGCCGGTGTAGGTGGTGTCTCCTGCCTCATATTGGTACTCCACCTCATACACCGTGGTACCATTCACCTGGGAGTCGGTGACCTCCAGCACCTGGGCAGTGGCAACGGTCCACTCGGTCTGATCCCACTGGGTCTGGAAGTTGGAATAGCCGGAGATGAAGATGCCAACGGCGCTGATCGCAAATACGAAACCCAGAAACAGGATAAAGTTGAAGAGAAAGCCCGAAGACTTCGCCTGCGGCTGGCTGTGTGTTTTCTTTTGTTTCATGTTGATTCACCCCAAAAAGTATCAGGGACAGGGGCGACGCACCGTCCCATGTCCTTTCCTGTAATGATACCTGACCTGGGCCTCTGTGTCAATGAAATCCGAAGTTGTATGTATATCGCTGAAAAACTCACCGCAAAATGACAGAAATTATGGAGAAAACCTTGCGTTTGTTGTGAAATGTGCTAAACTAAAACAGACAAGTGGAAGCGAAATTTGACAAGGGAGGAAAGGAAATGAAGGTTGTAAAGAGAAAACAGGTGCTCAGCCTGGCGCTGTCCGCCCTCTTTCTGGCCAGCAGTCTACCCCTGCAGGCCATTGCGGCAGACACAGGTGGAGATACCAAACCAGCGGCCCGTGCCGTGGAGGGTACCGCCATGATTACCCCGGACAGTCCGGTATTTGTGTCCTCGGGGGCATCCACCGCCCACTATGCTGTGGACGGCATCACCCAGGAGACCTATCAGTGGGCCTCGGACGACATGAAGACCAGCGGTGCGACCCCCACCGATGCTCAGACGCCCCAGTGGCTCACCGTTGACCTGGGGGAGAGCGTGACCCAGCCCGTGGAGGTGGCGGGGGTTCAGCTGTGGTACAACATGAAGGTGTGGCCCATGGTGTACGAGATTCAGACCTCTTCGGACAACGGGACAGAGGACGCCTGGACCACCCTGGTGCGGGTGGAGCGCTCCCCCTTTGACGGAGCGGTGAAAAACGGAAGCGGCCAGAACATCGCCGACGAGACGGCCCGCTGACCGGTGGGGGTACGAGACGGGGAACACCACCCCCGCCTCCGCTGCCAACACCGACACCATCACCCCGGACACCACCCATGCCCTGGCAGAGGGGGCCTCAGTGGAGCGGTATGTGCGCTTCTATGTGGAAAAGGTGAACACCGCTGCTCCCGGTAACAACGTGTGCCTGCGGGAGATTCAGGTGTATGCCAAGGAGGCGGAAGAGCCCACCGAGGAGCCCTGGAACCTGGCCCTCAACCGCCCGGTGACGGTCAGCGGGGCCGTGGAGGGGACCTCCGCATCCAATGCGGTGGACGGCTCCAAGACCACCCAGTGGAACTCCCCGGACCTGAAGGATTTCAAGGCCACGGACAACTCTAAGGACCAGGAGCCCCAGACCCCCCAGTGGCTCCAGATGGATTTGGGAGCCACCGGCTCCAAGCTCCAGACCGTGAAGATCACCTATGCCAGCAACAAGGTGTGGGCCATGGAGTATGAGCTCCAGACCACGGACACTCCTGAGGATGCCGATTCCTGGTAGCAGGTGGCCTATGTC
>CABPXX010000326.1 GCA_902461475.1 uncultured Eubacteriales bacterium
GCCCACCACACGCACGGCCTTGATGACGTCGTTGTCCACGTCAATTTCCATCTCACGGGAGCAGACGCCCCGGGGGATATAGTGAATGGTTTTCATAGTCATATTCTCCTTCCTGGTGCATAGGCTTGTCTGGGTCACAGAACGATCAGGCCATAGCGGTTGCTCAGTTCCCGCAGCTCCTCGGCGTCCAAGTCGCCGGTGCCGTCATAAAAGGCCCGGCCCTGGTAGTAGCGCAGGGCCTGCTCCAGCAGCTGAGGCACGTCCGACCACAGGCACAGAGCCTTGTTGACGGCGTATTGGTGCTCGGCGAAGATGTCCACGTCGTCCTGCTCCAGAATGGAGATCTTCACCGCGCCCACCGGGTCGTCCTCCGCCTCGATGATGTCCTCCAGCAGCTTGGGGGTGCACTCCAGCTCCTCTCCCACGTCCACCGTGCGGGTGACAAAGCAGGGGGAGGTGCCGGTGGCACAGGGGATGACGTCGGGGTCCTTTTCCTGCACCACATAGGGGTAGGTCACCACGTCCCCGTCCACCACGTAAAACAGCGGCACGCTGGCGTAGCGGGACAGCTCTTCCAGCTGCTCCAGGGCCAGCTCCTTGGGACAGTTGAGGCCAAAGGCGGCGGCGCCCATGCCCTCTGCCACAAACAGGGCAGCCAGCATGTGCACCCGGGTGGCGGACTCGCCCTCCTCGTTGCAGGACCAGGACACCCACAGGGGGCCGTAGCCCAGCTCTCGAGCGGCCAGAATGGCAGCCCGGCACTCAGCCATGCCGATCATGCAGTTGATGTGTACAGGGCCCTGTCCCGCCCCCAGTTGGGCACGGTACTCCTCTACCAGGTGGTCAAATTCCGCCTCTCCGGCGGGGGGCACGTCCAGCCCCAGAGGGCCGACACGCCGCTGAAATATGGGAACCGCTGCATCCATGTGTTCCATGTTGTACTCCTTCACAATTGTTCCGTCTCATCCTTGCTTACGCAATCTTTCCAAGGGGGTAGTATATCAAATTCTGTCGTCCATGGCAAGGGCGTCCCCCAACAAAAGGGGGAGCAGAGGCTCGAACAAGACACCCTCCCGCACGTCGGTGCCCAGGGCGGCGGTGTAGGAGGCACAGCGGGTGATAAAGTGGGCCGCTCGGCTCACGCCCTGCTCCAGGCTCTCCCCCATCACCAGGCTGCCGGTGAGCACGGCGGCAAACAGGTCCCCGGTGCCCGGGTACTCCCCGGGCGCCCGCACCGCCACAGTGGTGCCGCTGGCCCCGGTGGCGTGGTCAAACCACACCGCCCCGGTATAGCCCGGCTCGGGGGTCACGCCAGTGACCACCACCGACCGCTGTCCCTGGCCGGACAGCTCCACAGCCAGGTCCTCTCCCTGCTGGTCCAGCAGGGTCTCCGGGTCCAGCCCCAGGAGAATGGCCGCCTCGGTGAGGTTGGGGGTGATGACCTGGGCCTTCTGGCACAGATCCCCCATGGCCTGGGCCATCTCGGGAGTGATGGAGGTATACAGCTTGCCGTGGTCTCCCAGCACCGGGTCCACCACCACCTGGGTGTTCTCCCCGGACAACCGCTCCACCGCCTCCATGGCCTGGTGGATTTGGGCGGCGCTGGCCATGTATCCGGTGTAAATGCCATCAAAGCGCAGGCCCAGCTCCTCCCAGTGGCGCAGGGTGCCGTCCACCTGCCCGGTGAGGTCGGTGCGCTGGACGGGGCCAAAGCCGCCGGTATGGGTGGAGAGCACCGTCCCCGGCAGGGGGCAGCACTGCATGCCCATCACCGACAGCACCGGGAGAATCACCGCCAGGGAACACCGCCCATAGCAGGACAGATCGTGTATGGCCGCTACCTTTCGCATTTGCATCTACCTCATTTTCGTTTTACACACCATTATACCCTCCCCACTGGGGAGTGGCAACGGGCTTTCTTTACAAACTCGCCCGCCCTTGCTATACTGGAAAAAAGCAAAAACCACAGATTCTAAGGAGGATTTCCATGAAACAGCTCGCTTGTTTTCTCACAGCCGGCGCCATGCTCCTCACCCTGTGCGCATGCTCTGGCTCCCCCGCTTCTTCCCCCTCCCC
>CABPXX010000327.1 GCA_902461475.1 uncultured Eubacteriales bacterium
GGAGCGAGTGGAGCAGCGGGAGCAGGTGGCCGAGGAGCGGCGGGTGTTCGTGGGCAACCTGGCCCACGAGATGAAGACCCCCCTGACCTCCATCATGGGCTATGCCGACCTGCTGTATCTGCCCAAGACGGTGTCCGACCCCCAGCGGGTGGAGTATTCCGGCATCATTCTGGAGGAGGCCAAGCGGCTGCGCTCCCTGTCGGCCAAGCTGCTGGAGCTTCTCACCGTGGGCAGCGTCAACCTCACCTTCGAGCCCACTCCCCTGGACCAGGTGGTGGGGGAGGTGGCAGTGAGTCTGGAGCACCTGCTGGCCCAGACCGAGCTGACCCTCTCCTGTTCCTGCCCTCCCCTGTCCATCGCCATGGACCGGGAGCTGTTCAAATCCCTGCTGTACAACCTGCTGGACAACGCCCGAAAGGCCAGCCCCACCGGGGGCCGGCTGTCCTTCACCGCCCAGGCGGAGGGAGAGAAGGCCGTTTTGAAGATTCGGGACTGGGGCCAGGGCATCCCCCCCGAAGAGCTGGAGAAGATCTGCCAGCCCTTCTACATGGTGGACAAGAGCCGCAGCCGCAAGGCGGGGGGCGCTGGCCTGGGTCTGGCCCTGTGTCAGGCCATTGTGGTGGCCCACCAGGGCACCATGGAATTTTGGAGCCAGGAGGGAGAGGGCACCCAGGTGACTCTCACCTTCCCGCTGTGTCAGGAGGTGGATGGCCATGAAGACGCCTAACCGCCGTCCCTGGATATTTGTCCTGCTCACCGCCCTCATTTTGCTGGCCGGAGGCATGGCCGTGGGGATGGCCGCCCGGCTGGTGGTGGTCCCCCAGGCGGACGAGACGGTGGAGGTGGACACCCCCACCATCCCCTCGGTCTTGGGTCAGAGCGTGGACGAGGTGGTCTTTTACCCCTGGGACCGCTACGACCCGGAAGCTGTCAGTACCAGTTTTTCTCCAGACTCGGAGAACCAAAACCAGTGGTTTTATCAGGAAAATCTCGTGTGGATGGGTGGATTATTGGGTCTTTCCGGGCTCCAAGATTCCATGAGCCAAGGAGCCTTCCTGGACAATCTGTGGTTTTGGTGTGATTGTCCCGCAACCACCCAGGATGGACAGCCCGCCCTGTTGGATGTGGCCTTAGGGCAGGACAGTGGGAACTTCGGCATGACCTGGGTGGCCCGCTCCACCGGAGAGCCTCCCACCCGGGCCCAGAAGGAGGCCGCCGTTGCCAAGGTACAAGAGGACGTCTGCGGACTGTTTGATGACACAGAGGAAAAGTGGGAACTGAAAGAACTGCTCTATCAACTGGAGGAGTATGTGTACAGTTTTGGGCCTGTAGATGAGGAACTGGGCATCTGGAAAAACAGTGTGGGAAGTTATCTCGCATCTGCCCAGTATTATATAGATAGCATACTCTACCGTATATCGGACTGTGGGTACAGCGGAGCGACGCTGGATACCAAGGAGAAACTCAAGGCCATATCCTCGTTTGCTCAGGGCCAGAACCTGACCGTTCAGCTGGTGACCACCCAGCGGCAGGTGGTGGTGGTGCTCACCTATGTCCCGGAGGGCATCACCATCGGGGCTTACTACGACATGGTGCTGGAACAGTACAGCGGCCTGGTCATCAACGCCCGACAGTAACCCATTCCTCACAGGAGAGAACATAAGGAGGACTCCCCATGGAACATAGAAGAGACGAACCGGAACGGTTTATCGTATTGGCGGTACTCATCCTGTTGCTGGTAGGGCTGGCGGTATTTTTAGCCGCCCGGCTGACGGTGGCACCCCGGGCCGGAGAGATGGTGGAGGTGACTCCCCAACCTGCACCCTCTGCGCCGGGGCAAAGTTTAGGTGAGGTGGAGTTCTTCCCCTGGGACACCTATACCCCGGACATGGTGCAAGGGTCCTTGCGCCCCGACCACGAGGCGGAGTACCGGGCCTGGCACAAGGAAAACCTAGTAACCGTGCCTGAGATTCTGGGGTTTTCCGGTATGGAGGCCTCGGCAGACCAGGAGCAAGCGGGGTACTACCTGGGTTTCTGGACCGACTGCCCGGTGACGGCCAAAAACGGCCA
>CABPXX010000328.1 GCA_902461475.1 uncultured Eubacteriales bacterium
GGTCAATCTCGCCGGCTCCGTTTGCGATGGCGTCTTGAGCCTCGAACACCTTCACCGCCGTGGTGGCGTAGCCATTGGGAAATCCAATGACGGTACACACGGGGAGTTTTCCTGCCAGATACTCTGCGGCCTGCTCCACATAGCTGGGCGGGATGCACACCGAGGTGCAGCCATAGGCCACCCCGTCGTCGCAAATCTGGCGAATCTCCTCCCAGGTGGCGGTGGGGCACAGCAGGGTGTGGTCCACCGCCGCCAAGATGCGCCGTTCCTCCAATTCTCTCACCTCCCCCATGTTTTTATCTCTTACCCATCATACCCTCCCTTCTGCCCCATTGCAAGAGGTTTTCCCTTTTCGCTTAACCGCTGGTTGAATTTACTCAAGATTTCCTCCATTGCACTCAACCGCCATTTTCCATATAATACAACCATCAAGCGAATGGAGGAGTTTCCATGAACCAGTCTTTGAGTGCCACCATCACTCGCCTGCGCAAAGAGCGGGGCTTAACCCAAGAGCAGTTGGGACAGCTGGTGGGCGTCTCCGCCCAGGCGGTGAGCAAATGGGAAAAGGGCGGTGCCCCGGATGTGGAGCTGCTGCCCGTGCTGGCCGATCGTCTGGGGGTGAGCATCGACACCCTGTTTGGCCGGGCCGACCCGTCCACCGCCGACATGACACAACAGTTTCAGCAGTGGCTGCTGTCCATCCCATCAAAGGAACGGTTTTCTGCCTTATTTGAACTATTGGCCGCTACTTCTACCTGCCTGGGCAGTGACCTGATGAGCTCTGGCATTCTCCCCCCTATGTCCCTGGGTGATACCTGCTATATGGACAACATCATCCCGAACGCCACTTCCCGCACCTGGCTGCGTGCCTATGTCCATGC
This sequence comes from uncultured Eubacteriales bacterium, assembly GCA_902461475.1. Classification (GTDB taxonomy): domain Bacteria; phylum Bacillota; class Clostridia; order Oscillospirales; family Oscillospiraceae; genus Enterenecus. Next base: position 882 of record CABPXX010000328.1, read on the forward strand.
AGAGGAGGGACTGCTTTTGGGGGTACTGGCCAAGGATTTCCCGCTCTACCTGTTGATGCCGGAGCCATCCGAAGGGTATCAGAACAATCTCCCCACTCCCGAGGAGTGTCGGAAGCTGTTCACCGCCCTGGCTCTCCCCGGTGCCCTAGAAATTCTCCTCTATCTCCACAGGCGGGAGAGAAACTTTTACCATCCCTCCGCCATTGCCAAGCAAGTAAACCTCCCCTTGGAAGATGTGCTGGAGGCTCTTTCCCAAATGGAAGGGTGTGAATTGCTGAAAAAGCAGAATCTAGAACTGGAGGACGGTCCCACCCAGGTCTATACCCTCCACGACAACTATGCCTTCGTTCCCTTCCTGTGCTTTGCACGGTGGGTGATGCAACGGGAGGCCGCTTATATATTTTCCTGCGATATCCGCAACCGTCCCATCCTCACCCCGCCCTCAGAGAAAAAGGAGAACACGCCATGAAACAGCATTTGGACCGTACCCTCTACACCCGTGCCATGTTCCGAGGCAATCACCTTTGCTTTGTCATCGCCACAGCGCTCATCTGCCTGGGTTCTTTTTGGAATCTGATTGTCTCTTATCTTCTGGGCCACATCCTGGATATTATGACCACCGGAGATCTGCAAGAGCTTCTCAATACCCTCTGGTTCTGTCTGGGCCTGACCGCCGTGATTCTGATCAGCGAGCTTATCATGTATCGCTTTAAGGGGCGATTTATCCACCGTGCCCTGGCCCAGTACAAGAACCTCGCCTTTTCTCAGCTGTCCCAAAAGAGCATCCGGGCCTTCGCCCAGGAAAACACCGGGCGGTACCTCTCCGCCCTCACCAACGACACCAATTCCATCGAAGAAAATTACCTCAACCAGTTCTTTCTGCTCCTGTCCCAAGTTCTCATGTTCCTGGGTTCCCTCCTCATGATGCTGTGGTACAGCTGGAAGCTTGCCCTGGCCGCCATCCTGCTCAGCCTGGTTCCCATCGCGGCCACCTTAGCCACCGGTGGCAGGCTGGCTGCCCGGGAAAAGCAGGTCAGCGATCAAAACGAGGGCTATGTGGCCATGCTCAAAGACCTGCTCAGCGGCTTTCCTGTCATCAAAAGCTTCAAGGCAGAGGGACAGGTCCTCTCCCGCTTTACCCAAACCAATGCCAACCTGGAGCACCCCAAGGAGGGCCGCCGCTGGTAT
>CABPXX010000329.1 GCA_902461475.1 uncultured Eubacteriales bacterium
AATGAGGTCCCGGTCCACCTGGTCTGCGGTCAGGTTGGCGTCCGCGCCCCGCATGAACTGGAAGGAGCGCTCCCCCTGGGCGCTCACCGACACCACCGCCAGGGTGGTAGCCCCCTGGCCCACCCGCAGGCCCTGGGTGCTGACGTTGTTTTCCTCCAGGACCTGGGACAGGTAGGTGCCGAAGCCATCGGAGCCCACCATGCCCACGAAGGCGGTGTCCGCCCCCAGGCGGGACGCCGCCACCGCCACGTTGGCGGGAGCGCCGCCGGGATTGGCGGCATACATGGGGATGTTCTGCTGGTTATATCCGGTCTGGGTCAAATCAATGAGAATTTCGCCGATGGTGACAATGCGCATGACGCTCTCTCCTCCCGAGTGAAATCGTTTTCATGTAGAAAATTGTATCACGTTTTCCCTCCGGTGACAAGGGGGGCGCTGGGAACTTTTCCCCGGACCCCCCGTCCTTTTTCTTGCCTTTCTCCGCCCAATCTGCTATCCTGTATACTGCAAGATACTGCAAGAAACAATTGTGGCCCCCTGCTGCGGGGGTTCCACAGATTGGGAGGTATCCGCATGGCTTCCATCAAAAAACGGTCGCTGGTGGATCAGGTCTACGATCGTCTGCGCAGCGATATCATTTCCCTGCGTCTGCCCCTGGGCAGCCGGGTCAACGTCAACGAACTTCAGGACTCCCTGGGTGTCAGCTGCACCCCCATCCGGGAGGCCATCAACCGCCTGCAACAGGAAGGGCTCATTGCCTACGAGAACAACGTGGGTGCCCGGGTGCTGACCCTGGACGCCAAGGACGTGGAGGAGATCACCCAGCTGGCCACCACCCTCCACTGTGCCGCCGCCCGGCTGTCCATGGAGCGGGAGGACCACCAGGTCCTGGCCCAGCACCTGGCGGAACGTCTGGCGGACTTTGAGGCCGCCCGGACGCCCCAGCAGCTGGCGGTGGGAGTGCACCGATTTATGGAGGTATTTTACGTCCACTGCGGCAACCGCCGTCTGGACAAGAGTATGCTGGCCATTCAGGGCCAACAGCTGCTGTTGCGCAACCTGTACGCCGCCCACGACATGGACCTTTCGGCCAATCTCTCGGACTTCCGGGCCATGCTGGCCGGGGTGGAGCACAACCAGCCGGAGGAGATCTGCAAGGCCCTGGAGGCCAATGCACACCGAGTAGAGCAGGCTGTGTGCGAGGATTTGGCATAAATACATGGAAAAGGGCTTTGATTCGTTGGGTCAAAGCCCCTTCTTTTTGCGCTCTGCTCTTGACTTTTTGCCCTCTGGCCCATAAAATACATAGTTACGATACCTTTATTATTTGAAAAAGGAATGAGAGTTTTATGGCACAAGACAAAAGCAAACAGGTCAGCCAGATCACCGATATGGAGGCCGACTTTGCCCAGTGGTTCACCGACGTGTGCACCAAAGCGGAACTGATTGACTATTCTTCCATCAAAGGCATGTTCATCCTGCGCCCCTATGGCTACGCCATCTGGGAGAACTTCCAGAAGATTCTGGACGAGAAGTTCAAGGAGACCGGCCACGAGAATGTATATCTGCCCATGCTCATCCCCGAGTCCCTGCTCCAGAAGGAGAAGGACCACGTGGAGGGCTTCGCTCCCGAGTGCGCCTGGGTCACCTTCGGCGGCAGCGAGGAGCTGGAGGAGCGCTACTGCATCCGCCCCACCTCCGAGACCCTGTTCTGTGAGCACTACTCCCACATCATCCACTCCCACCGGGACCTGCCCAAGCTGTACAACCAGTGGTGCTCCGTGCTGCGCTGGGAGAAGACCAGCCGTCCCTTCCTGCGCCACCGGGAGTTTTTGTGGCAGGAGGGCCACACCATGCACGCCACCGCCGAGGAGGCCATTGAAGAGACCGAGCGCATGTTCAACATCTACGCCGACTTCTGCGAGAACTACCTGGCCATGCCCGTGGTGAAGGGCCGCAAGACCGACAAGGAGAAGTTCTCCGGCGCCGAGGCCACCTACACCGTGGAATGCATGATGCACGACAAGAAGGCCCTCCAGCCCCGCACCTCCCACTAGGCGGTCGC
>CABPXX010000330.1 GCA_902461475.1 uncultured Eubacteriales bacterium
AACAGGGCCTCCTTGTCCTCCTGCATATCCTTGTTATAGGCCAGGGGCAGCCCCTTCATCATGGTCAGCAGGGTGATGAGGTCCCCGTACACCCGGCCAGTCTTGCCCCGAACCAGCTCGGCCACATCGGGGTTCTTCTTCTGGGGCATGATGGAGGAGCCGGTGGAGTAGGCGTCGTCCAGATCCACAAACTTGAACTCCCAGGAGCACCATAGGATGATCTCCTCAGAGAACCGGGACAGGTGCATCATCAGAATGGACAGGGCGGAGAGCAGCTCAATGGCGTAGTCCCGGTCGGAAACCGAGTCCATGGAGTTGTCGGTGGGCTTCCGGAAGCCCAAAGCCTTGGCCGTCTGGAACCGGTCCACCGGGTAGGTGGTAGTGGCCAGAGCGCCGGCCCCCAGGGGGCACTCGTCCAGCCGCTCCAGGCAGTCCTCCAGCCGGGTCACATCCCGCTTGAACATATTGGCGTAGGCCATCATGTAGTGGCCGAAGGTGGTGGGCTGGGCCCGCTGGAGATGGGTGTAGCCCGGCATCACCGTATCGGTGTGCTCCCTGGCTTTCTCTGCCAGCACCTGCTCCAGATCCAGGATCATGGAGATAATGACAGGGATTTCCTCCTTCACATACAGGCGGGTGTCCCCCGGCCCCTGGTCGTTCCGGGAGCGGGCGGTGTGCAGGCGCTTGCCCGCGTCCCCGATGCGCTGGGTGAGCAGGGTCTCAATGTTCATGTGGATGTCCTCATTGTCCACGGAGAACTCCACCTTGTCCGCCTCGATGTCCGCCAGGATGGCCTTCAGGCCCTCCACGATCTGCTCTACCTCATGCTCCTCAATGATCCCCTGCTTGCCCAGCATCTGGGCATGGGCGATGGATCCGGCGATGTCCTGCTTATACAGCCGGGCGTCAAACTGGATGGAGGAGTTAAAATCATTGACTAATGTATCGGTCTCCTTTTGAAACCGGCCAGCCCATAATTTCATGCGTCATCTCTCCTTCTCGGTCACATTTCCGTCCCATGGACGGTCCATAGTATGGAATCAGGAGCCAGGAGCTGAGGGGTCCCGTTTCTCATTCCCAGTCCCCCATTTCCAATTCCTAACTCCTAATTCCTAACTTATCAGAGCTTCCCCTGCTCCCGGAGAGCCTGAACCTTATCAGGAAGGCCCCACAGGTTGATGAATCCCTGGGATTTCCCCGACAAACCCGCTTCGCTGGGCTTTGGCGGGGACCCCAATATATTGTACTTGCGCGGGCGAAATGAATTCGCCCTTGCGCCAAGGTTTTGCTCCGCAAAACGCTTGTACGGCGTATTCACGCCGCCCGGCCTTGCCGGGCAGAAGGACTCCCAGATCCTTTTCTTACAGCTTTCCCTGCTCTCTCAGAGCCTGCACCTTATCGGGAAGGCCCCACAGGTTGATGAAGCCCTGGGAGTCCTTCTGGTCGTAGTCGCTCTCCTCAAAGGTGACCAGGTTCTCGGAGTACAGGGTCTCAGGAGAGGTGATGGCGGCGGTGATGATATTGCCCTTATAGAGCTTCAGCTTCACCGTGCCGGTGACGTGCTTCTGGGTGTCCACGGCGAAGGCGGTGAGGGCCTCCCGCAGGGGGGTGAACCACTTGCCGTTATAAATCAGGTCGGCGAAGTCCACCGCCAGCTTGGTCTTCATGTGCTTGGTGTCCTTGTCGATGGTGATCTGCTCCAGCACCTCGTGGGCCCGGTAGAGGATGGTGCCGCCCGGAGTCTCATACACGCCCCGGTCCTTCATGCCCACCAGCCGGTTCCGACACCGTTCTCTCCGCCCAGCTTGTTCAGCTTGCGGATGATGTCGCTGGCCTTCATCTTCTCCCCGTCGATGGCCACAGGCCAGCCCTTCTCAAAGTCCAGGGTGACGTAAGTGGGGGCGTCGGGAGCCATAGCGGGGGACACACCCATCTCCAGGAAGCCGGGCTTGTCATACTGGGGCTCGTTGGCGGGATCCTCCAGATCCAGGCCCTCGTGGGACAGGTGCCACAGGTTCTTGTCCTTGGAGTAATTGGTCTCCCGGCTGA
>CABPXX010000331.1 GCA_902461475.1 uncultured Eubacteriales bacterium
CACGGCTCAGACCGTGATGGCGGACAACAGCCTCACCGAGGACGACCAGAAGACGGTGGACGCCGCTGTGGCTCAGTTGGACACCGCCATCCGTGGCCTGACCACCGAGAGCGGTGAGACCCCCAACGCCACCGACAAGCCCGAAAGCACCGACAAGCCGAATGCCACCCAGAAGCCGGAGGGTGTGCCTCAGACCGGAGATGGGAATCGGGTGATGGTGCCCGTTCTGACCCTCTTGGTCTGTGCTGCTTGCCTGGCTGTTGTTGCGGCGGCCCGCAAGCGCGCCCGCTGATCTCTTTGCACCAAATACCCCGGACCGGGTTTCCCGGTCCGGGGTATTTTGACGAGAGTCCTCATGGAAGTGAGAAAAACGCTGGAATTTGACTATGGGATGTGGTAATATACTATGATGCACCGGATTTCAGTCCTGGGCAATCAAGAAAAATGAGGTGATAATCTTGTCCTTGCTCATGTCAATGTTTATGGGCTTTGTCCAGGGCGTGGCGGAATTCCTGCCCATCTCCAGTTCCGGGCATTTGACCCTGTTGCAGCACTTCTTTGGGATGAAAGAGGTGGATAACCTCTTTCATATCCTGCTGCATTTTGCCACGCTTCTCGCTGTGTGCGTGGTATACTGGAAGGACATTGTGGATATGGTGGTGGAGTTCTTCCGCGGCTTCGCCTCTCTGTGTTCCGGCCACGGCAGCCGGGAGTCCCGGCCCCCCACGGCCCGCCGCCTAGTGTTGATGGTCATCGTGGGCACTCTGCCTCTGTTTGTGGTCCTGCCTCTGGAGGGGGTGGTGGAGTAGCTGGGCAACTATCCCGCTGCTGTGTCTGTGATGCTCATTCTCACCGGCTTTATTCTGTTTTTCTCCGACCGCATGGGCGGCGGACGTAAGAACGCCCGCACCGCCACCATGAAGGACGCTCTGCTGGTGGGCATTGCACAGGGGGTAGCCACCATCCCTGGCATCTCCCGTTCCGGCAGCACCATTTCCGCCGGTATGCTTCTGGGCTTTGACCGGAAGTTTGCCGTGCGCTATTCCTTCCTGCTGTCCCTGCCTGCGGTGCTGGGGGCTACCTTGCTCAAGGTGGTCAAGGCCGTGGGTGAAGGTGTGGACACCAGTCTCTTGCCCAACTATCTGGCGGGCATGGTGGTGGCCGGCGTGGTGGGGTACTTCTCCATCCAGCTGGTGCGCCTGCTGGCCAGCAAGGGCAAATTCGGCAATTTTGCATACTACTGCTGGATCGTAGGCGTAGTTTCCCTGGTTGCCGGTTTTATCGTACTCTAATGTGAGGAGGAAGCTATGGCTTCAACGCAAAAGAAAACCACCAAAAGCGGCGGGAAACGGACCCAGAGCAAGTCTGCCGCTCCCAAAAGCACCAAAAAGAAGACGACCTCCACCGCCAAGCCCAGAAAGAAGACGGCCCCTGCCGCTCCTTCCTACCATCGAGAGATCGGCGGCGTGGTGTGCCTGGTGTTGGCCTTCTTTGGCTCTTTTGGCTACTTTGGTGTCAAGGCCGCATTTATCGACCTGTTTTGCGACTTGCTCCGGGGCCTGTGTGGCTACGGCTACTACCTGGCGCCGCCCGTGCTGGTGCTGTCCGCCTACATCTTGATTTTTCACCGCCGCCGCCCGGTGCGGCTGCGCCTGACCTGTGCGCTGCTGCTGCCGGTGCTGGCTGGGGCCATTCTCCACCTCATGCTCAGCGGCAACCGCTTTACATGGGGGATGAATCTCATGGGCCAGCTGTGGATGGCTGGTCTGCGCAGTAACTCCGGCGGTGTGCTGGGTGGCATCCTGGCCATCTCCTTCCGCTACGCCTTCAGTACAGTGGGAGCTATGGTGGTGCTCCTGGTGGTGACCCTGCTCACCTTGCTCTTCTCCTTCAACCGTACCCCGGTGGAATTCTACCAGGACATGCGGGGCTGGATGGAGGAGCGGGAAGAGGCCCGGCAAGCCCGGTGGGAAGAGGAGGAAGAGGAAGCGCCCCAGACCTATGAGGAGCCTCAGCCGCCCGCCCCCCGGAGACGGGAGCGAAAGCC
>CABPXX010000332.1 GCA_902461475.1 uncultured Eubacteriales bacterium
CGGCTTCGGTCTGTGCTATTTCGCCGACGCTCAGCTCCACGACAACGGCCAGTCCTTCGAGGGCAAGCGGGTGGTGATCTCCGGCTCCGGCAACGTGGCCATCTACGCCAACCAGAAGTGCACCACTCTGGGCGGTAAGGTCATCGCCATGTCCGACTCCAATGGTTACATTGTAGACGAGAACGGCATTGATTATAAGGTTATCCAGGAGATCAAGGAGGTCAAGCGCGCCCGCATCAAGACCTACCTGGACTACGTCCCCACCGCCAAGTACGTGGAGGGCTGCTCCGGCATCTGGGCTGTGCCCTGCGACATCGCTCTGCCCTGCGCCACCCAGAACGAGCTGGACGAGGAGGCCGCCAAGGCCCTCATCGCCAACGGCTGCATCGGTGTGTTTGAGGGTGCCAACATGCCCTGCACCCCCGAGGCCATCACTGCCATCAAGGGCGCTGGCCTGATGTTCTCCCCCGCCAAGGCCTCCAACGCTGGCGGCGTGGCCACCTCCGGTCTGGAGATGAGCCAGAACTCCGGCCGTATCAGCTGGACCTTCGAGGAAGTGGACAGCAAGCTCAAGGGCATTATGGAGGGCATTTACAAGGCCTGCGCCGATGCCGCCGAGAAGTACGGCATGAAGGGCGACATCCAGGCCGGTGCCAACATTGCCGGATTCCTGAAGGTTGCCGACGCCATGCTGTGGCAGGGTATTTGCTAAAGCTTGATTTGAAAGGCTGAGAGCCTTTCAAATCAGGGGGATTGCATGGTGGCTGAGGCTCGATTTCTTGCGAAAAAGTCACCTCATCCACCATGAGAAGTGTTATTTTCCCGGCGCATGTCCGTGAAAATAACGAGATTTCAATGATTCCGCCGCCTGCGGGCGACGGAACTCTGCGAGGCTTTTTACAATCAGAAACAGTAGCCCCGTCTGGTGTGTAACGCACCGGGCGGGGCTTGTTTGTTTTCGCTCTTCATGGTACAATATGGTCAACCTGAACAAAGGAGGGAGAGCCATGAGCGAGACCTATTGTGGAAAGAGCTGTCAAACCTGCGGATGCCGAGCGGAGACCAGCTGCCAGGGCTGTCTGGAGGAGGCCAGCCGGGAGTGCAAGCTGGCCCTGTGCTGTCGCCAGAAGGGGCACAAGACCTGTGACAGCTGCACCTACAACACCCAATGCGGCATGTATCGGGGGAGAGACACCGCACCTCAGTTCCGTTTGGCGCAGAAACAAGCGGTGCTGGAGTACCAGCAGAGCTTGCGGGAAAAGGGCACGGTGATGACCAAATGGCTGTGGGTGCTGTTCTGGCTGTTTGTGCCCAGCACCATTGCCAGTATCCTGATGGAATGGGTGCCTCCCCTTCAAACGGTGGGAGTCGTGGTGTCGCTGCTATGCTCCATCGTGTATGGCGTGGTCCTGTTGCAGTTGGCCACTCAGGAACAGAGCTACCGGACGGCGGGCATTCTGACGCTCATCGTAGCCCTGGTGAACATTCCCGTCCTGTTAATTAGAAATGACATAGTAGCGGGAATGATTGTGGCGATTTTTGCCGTTGTGGACTTGACCAGTTGCTACTATGAGTTTAACGCCCACGCCAATGTATTGGAGGGGTGGACAATCTACTCAGTGAGCAGTGGAGAAAGCTGTGGAAGTGGATGCTGGGAGCCACCATTGCCATGGTGGTGGGGGCTGTTTTGGTCATCATTGTCATTGGCGTTCTGGTGGCGTTGGCGGCGGCCATTGCCATCCTGGTTATCAGCATTCTCAAGCTGGTGTATCTCTACCGCACGGCTCAGACCTTCCAATTCCTGTCCAGATGAACCAATAACCAAGGGGCCGTTGCAGATCATGTCTGCAACGGCCCCTTTTTCATGGAACGGAGTACTTGAATGCAGGATTAGCGGCGGCGCTGTCTCAGAGCCATCACGGACAGGCAGGACACAGCGCCCAGACTCAGCACCAGCCACAGGCCCGTGACCTGGGTGTCCCCAGTCTGAGGCACCTTGTTCTCGGGCTTCTGGGTGGTCTCAGGCTTGTCAGTGGTCTGAGGCTT
>CABPXX010000333.1 GCA_902461475.1 uncultured Eubacteriales bacterium
ACGCCCTAAGCGGGTTTTGGTTCCTTTTGACCGAGCAAAAGGAACCCCCAGCGGGGAGCGTCCCCGCCAGGCTGGCAAGCCTACGTCTGCCTTTCTAAAAAAGTGAAACCCCCCGCTGCATCTGCCCAAATTAGAGGCAGACACAGCGGGGTTTTGTGCTTCTATTAGTTCAAAAAGTCCTTCAGCTTCTTGGAGCGGCTGGGGTGGCGCAGCTTGCGCAGGGCCTTGGCCTCGATCTGACGGATACGTTCCCGAGTGACGTTAAACTCCTTGCCCACTTCCTCCAGGGTGCGGGTGCGGCCGTCCTCAATGCCGAAGCGCAGCTTCAGCACCTTCTCCTCTCGGGGGGTGAGGGTGGACAGCACGTCCACCAGCTGCTCCTTCAGCAGGGTGAACGAGGCAGCCTCAGAGGGCTCGGAGGCGTCCTCGTCGGGGATAAAGTCGCCCAGATGGCTGTCCTCCTCCTCGCCGATGGGGGTCTCCAGGGAAACGGGCTCCTGGGCGATCTTCAAGATCTCCCGCACCTTCTCCACAGGCATGTTCATCTCAGCGGCGGTCTCCTCGGGAGTGGGATCGTGGCCCAGCTCCTGGAGCAGCTGACGGTTGACCCGGATGACCTTGTTGATGGTCTCCACCATGTGCACGGGGATGCGGATGGTACGGGCCTGGTCGGCAATGGCACGGGTGATGGCCTGACGAATCCACCAGGTGGCGTAGGTGGAGAACTTGTAGCCCTTGGTGTAGTCGAACTTCTCCACCGCCTTGATGAGGCCCAGGTTGCCCTCCTGGATGAGGTCCAAAAACAGCATACCACGGCCCACATACCGCTTGGCGATGGACACCACCAGACGCAGGTTGGCCTCGGCCAGCTTCTGCTTGGCCCGCTCTCCAGCCTTGATGCTCTTGTTCAGCTCCTGGAGCACCTCGGCGGGCAGCTCCTCCCCGGTCTTCTCCAGCTCGGCCTTCTGCTCCTTGGCCAGGTTGCCAGCAGCCATGGCCTGGGCCAGCTCGATCTCCTGGTCTGGAGAGAGCAGGTCCACCTTACCGATCTCCTTGAGGTACATGCGCACGGGGTCGTCGATGGCGAAGGAGTCCACCAGGGTGTTGGGGTCCACCAGCTCCTCCTCGTTGAAGTCCTCCATCTCCTCGGCGGGGGGCAGCAGGTCCTCCTCGCTGAGGATGGGCATCAGGTCCTCTTCCCCGGCGGCGTCCACGCCAAGGTTCTCCATGATGTCGTACATCTTGTCCATCTGCTCGCTCTCCAGATTCATGGACTCCAGCACTTCCATCATCTCACCGGAGGACAGCTTGCCCTTCTTGTAGCCAGCGTCCACCAGCTCCACCAGACGCTCACCGCCCTGGATGCCGTCCACCAGCTTCACCAGTTCCGCCTTAGCGCTCTCGAACTTCTCCTTACTGACCATGCTAATGCCGGAAGTCACCTCGGGCTTCTTGCCGTTTTTCTTCTTTTCACTCATGGTTTTCATCCTCCGTAGCTTTTTTTCTGTTTGAGTAGGTCTCTGAGTTGGGCCAAGTCCTGGCCGCTGTGTATGTCTGCCTTGCGGTGTTGCGCAAGGATGGTCTGCTTATAATCGTCTAAGGCCGCCTGAGCGGTGTGCATGGGCTGGGGCTGCTGCACCACGGCGGACAGGTGGTCCATCTCCTCGGGGGTAAACACCCCATCCAGGGCCGCCAAGCTCACCGGCTTGCCCTCCTGCCACCGCTGCCGCAACAGGCCGTAGGCCCGCCCCAGCAAGGGTGCGGAGAAGTCGGACTCCTGTAAGTCGATGAGCTGCTTGAAGTAACTGCCGTCCAGCAGCACCACCCGCAGCACGCCCTCCTCGGCCAGGGCCGAGCGCACATTGGTGTAGCGAAGCTCTCGCTGCTTGGGCTGGATGGTCTGAGTGGGGGTGAGGCTGCGCCGCTCCTCCTGACGCCGGGCCTGTCGCCCTTTTTGGCGGCGATGCTGCTCCACCTCCTGGGCCATGGCCTCCCGGCTGATGCCGGCGGGCGCTGCGCCTCCGGTAAGCTGGTGAA
>CABPXX010000334.1 GCA_902461475.1 uncultured Eubacteriales bacterium
CCACCACACCAGGCAACCTTGGGCAGCTGGCCCTATAGCCAGGCAATTTCCACGTCCGGGCCTATCCTGGAGAAGCGGCGTTCCCGCCGCCGGAAGCCTGACGTTGGGCGAGAGAGAAAAAAGTCCCATTTATAGGACTTCCTCTGTGGTACACTTTCATCATCAAAGAAGACGCCTGAACCCAGGCTTGAAAGGAAGTGTCCCGCCATGTATGAGCTGGAGTATGTCAGAGGTCATGTAGAAGTGTTTTTCAACGGAGAATTCTGCTTCTCCGCCGACAATCGGCGGGAAGCTGAGGCAGAGCTGGCCATGTTACAGAGATAAAAAACAGCGGCGAGAGGTTCCTCTCGCTGCTGTTTTGATGTGTCGGATTAGTGGCCGAAGTAGTAGTCCCAGGGATCAAAGTAGCCGTCCTGCATGCTGGTGGTCTGCTTAGGGGCGGGGTCCTGCTGGGTCTGGCTGTTCTGGGTGTTATTCTTCTCCTCGTCAAAGGTGATGTTGAGGGTCAGGGTCTCACCGGACCGGTACACATCCAGGGTAGTGCTCTCACCGGCCTTGAACTGGTTCTTGGCGGCGTTGAGCTCAGCCACGGTGGTCACAGCGGTATCGCCCAGCTTGGTGATGATGTCGCCCTGCTTCAGGCCTGCGGTTTCGGAGCAGGAGCCCTCATTGACGGCATTGACATACACACCGGAGGGCCAGCCGAAGGCCTTGGCGTAGTCCTCGGTGACTTCCACGGCGGTGATGCCCATGGCAGGACGTCCGGTGACATAGCCGTACTGGATGAAGTCCTGGATCATATCAATGACATCGTTGATGGGGATGGCAAAGCCGATGCCCTCAATGGAGGCAGACCTGGTGGCGCCGTTGTTGGAGTACTTGGCGGAGGTGATACCCACCACACGGCCGTACTGGTCAAACAGGGGGCCACCGGAGTTACCGGAGTTGATGACACAGTCGGTCTGAATCATGTTGATGATGGTGCCGTCGCTCATGGTCACGGAGCGGCCCACACCGGAGACATGACCGGAGGTCTGAGAGAAGGACAGAGTGCCCAGGGCGTTGCCGATGGTGGATACCTGCTGGCCCACCACCAGGGAGTCGGAGTCGCCCAGCACCACAGGCTTCAGGCCGCTGATGCCGTCAATCTTCAGCACGGCCACGTCGTTGGTCTCCTCGCCGCCGATGAGGGTGGCGTCGTACTCTTCGCCGTTGTTCAGGGTCACCTTGATGGCGTTGGCCCCGTCAATGACGTGGTAGTTGGTGACAATGTAGCCGTCCTCGGAGAGGATGAAGCCGGAGCCACTGGAGGTGCCGGTGTACTGCTGCCAGCCCTGCTGCACCGTCACCTGGCAGGTGACGTTGACACAGGAGTCGGCGTAAGAGGCGTAGATCTCCTCCAGGGTCATCTCCTTGACCCCGTCCGCCTGCTGCACATTCACCTGGGTGCCCTGGGTGGTGTTCTGGTAGATGGTGGTGCCATCGGAGCTGCCGCCGCCCAGTCTGTCATAGAGGGCAGCGCCACCCAGGCCTGCGCCGCCGCCCACCAGGGCACAGCACAGGACCAGAGCCACCGCCCGGCTGGCGCCCTTCTTCTTGGGGGGCTTGGGGGCGGGGTTGACGTGGAAGTTGGAACCGGTATCGTTGTTCTCGCCGTTGGGCGTCCAGCTATATCTGTAAGCTCCGTCGTCATTGGGGCCGCTGCCCTGAACGAACTTGGGGTTCTGATTCTGATTCTCACCGTTGAAGCCGTTGGAATCCAAAGGCTGGAACCCGTTGTCGAAGCCGTTCTGATTGTTATTATTTTCTTCAAACATATGGATCGCTCCTTGTTTTTTGATCTGAACAAAGGGTACTAAATAATTATGTCCAGATTATGACATGAATTCAAATTGATTATAAACAAACGCAAAAAATTGGCAAGGGCCTGTTGCAGCAATGCTACTTCTCAAAAATGCAAGCATTTTTTCGAGGGGATGCAGCCCGCTGCATGCATAATCGGGTCAAAGGGCGACCCGATTCCACACTGGCG
>CABPXX010000335.1 GCA_902461475.1 uncultured Eubacteriales bacterium
CCTGGTTGATGAGGTCTTCCAGGATGGACTTGTCGGCCTTGTAGCGCTGGGCCAGAATGGCGTTCAGCAGAGCCTCAGCGGCGGGCTGGATGTCCTCGTCCATGGCGTCGCCGTCAGCGGCCACCTTCTTGGCAGCGTCCAGAGCGGTCTCAAAGGCGGCCTTGGCGGAGTCGGTGACGCCCTCGGTGGAGAGAGTCAGAGCATAGTCATAGGTCTTTTGCAGCAGGGGCTTGTTGGCCTGGCCATGGTCGGGTTCCTTCTCACCGCAGTCCACGCACACGCCGTTTTCATAGTGGTGTCCGGTGGCAGGCACCACGGTATCCTCCGGGGTGATTTCCACGGTGCAGGCTTTGTCGCTGAAATACTTGCCGCAGTCGGCGCAGTACCAATAGGCGATGTTGCCGTCCTGGGTGCAGGTGGCAGCCTTCTCCTCCACCTGGGTGGCCTGGTGGGTGTGGGGCAGCTGGGCGGCCAGGACCACCTGCTCCGGGGTCAGAGCCTCGTGGTAGACCTTCACCTCATCGTACTGGGCCTTGGTGCGGTAGTTGCCCTTGGAGTCAGCGCCGATGCAGAAGGGCAGGGAAGAGGTGGCGTCCCCGGTGCTGGCGGGGTTGCCCTGGTCTTCGCCGTGGCTGTCGGCGATGAGGTCCCGGGTGGTACCGTCGTCAAAGGAGTAATAGGCCACGGGGACGGCGGGCTCCACCAGCTCTTCCAGGCCGTCCATGGCCTGCTCCAGAGCCCGGACCAGAGCGTTGATCTGCTCCTGGGTGTCTCGGGTGCCATGAAGGGCCTGGTCCAGAGCCTCCCGGAGGGCGGCCACGGTTTCGGGAGTGTGGGCATCGGACTGGGTCAGCAGGTCCTGAGCCTCTTGAATGCGAATGTCCAGCAGCTGGGTGGAGGGAACCTCCTCCTCCAGCAGCTCATAGGTGGCGTAGAGCATCCGGTGGTCAGAGGTCTTTCCCTCCTCCCGGCGGTAGGTGTCCACGTCCACCAGGCGCATGTTTCGGGTGGTGATGATGTTGTCGATGGCGTAGGTCTTCATGCTGGGGTCTTCCCCGGCGTAGGTGTCAATCCACTCATTGTTGTGGCCGTTGGCCAGGTTGTAATTGTACAGGAAGGAGTAGAACTCGGAGGTGGACTGGTCGGTGTTGAAGTCACCGGTGATGACCTTATAGGGGGTGGGGTCGGCATCCACAATCTGAATCAGCTCTTCAATCTGAGCCTGGCGGGCCTCGGTGGTCTCATAAGACCGGTGGGTGTCGTAGAAGGCGATGGACTTGCCGTCCACCTCCACCACTACTTTGGACCAGGAGCGGCCCTCATAGCCGTTGTCGGGGAACAGGGCGTGGTCTGTCTCCTGAAACGCATAGCGGGAGACGATGGCATTTCCGTACTCGCCGCCGCCGAAGTCAATGCTCTTGCCGAAGAAGGAGCTGTACTCCTCGCCCATCTCCTGGGCGATCTCCACGGGAACGTTGTGGTTGTTGCGGCTGGTGAGCTTGTCCACCTCTTGCAGACCGGCAATGTCCACGCCGTGGGAGGTCATGTCCTGGGCCAGTAGCTGGACGGGATGGCCATGTTGCCGGCAATGTTGTAGGAGGCGATGGTGAGGGTGTCGGGCTTAGGGGCTGCGTGGGTGTTGGGGAGCATTCCGGCTAGAATGCACCCGGTCAATGCCAGGGAACCAAGGGACAGTAGCTTGCGTTTGGGTTGATGCATGGTGTCGTTCTCCTTTCTCTCAATGAATGCACTGGAATAGAAACAGCCCGAAAAAATGGGCTGGCCTGGCGGGGGAACTGATTAATGGGACTTGCGCTTGTGGGCGGCCAGCATTACCGCACCGGCGCAAACGGCGCTGGACAACATCACCATCATGAGGATTGTGACGTTGTGAGAGTCGCCGGTCTGAGGCACGTTCTCGGGCTTCTCGGTGGCCTCAGGCTTGTCGGTGGTTTCGGGAGCACCCTCGGCGGTGAGGCTATCCATGGCATCGCTCAGGGCAGCCACAGCGGCGTCCACGGTGGCCTGG
>CABPXX010000336.1 GCA_902461475.1 uncultured Eubacteriales bacterium
CCCGCTTCTTGCGCTCGGCGGTCACCAGGGCCAAGCCGCCGCAGGCAGCCAGGGCCGCCACGGCAAAGGCCAGCAGATTTGCCTGGTCTCCGGTCTGGGGCACCTTCTCCCCGTCCGGGGTCTGGCTGGGCTGGGCACTGGGCTGCTGGGTCGGCTGCGCGCTGGGCAGCTCGGGCAGTCGGCCCAGGGCAGCCAGCAGCGCCTCTGCCAGCTCATCCACCATGGTCTGGTCCTCCTGGGTCAGGCTGGTGTCGCCCAGGACCTGATAGGCCTGCTCCAGCAGTTGGTGGAGCTCCTGGAGGTCCTCCTGGTCATAGCCGCTGAGGTCCTGGCCCTCCACCTGGTCCACGGCAGCCTGAAGGCCGCTCAGGTCCACCTTGTCCTCCACCGGAATCTTGGCAAACTCCACCTGGATGGTGTGGTTGACCTTCACATCGGTGAAGGTGTAGCGATTATCCTCCAGCTGGACGGGCTGGCCGTCCACCAGCACCTGGGCCACCTGATAGCCTGGCTCACAGGTAATGGTGTAGGTGATGCTCTGGCCCTCCACCACCTGGGTCCGGCCGGGGTTGCTGATGGAGCCGCCCACCCCAGCGGAGGCCTCAATGGTGTAGGTCACCGGCTCAGGCTGGGCCTCGGTGACAAACTCCTGCACCTGGGTGGTGGTGATGCCGTACTGGTCGTTGGTGACCCGGGCATACCAGCCGTACTGGGTCTCGGGCTGGAGGCCCTGCCAGGTGTGCTCCACGTCCCCGGTGCTCTGGGGATAGCTGGCGATGACCTGCTGGGTCTGCAGGTCCACGGTGAGGCGGTCGGTGGTCAGGGTCTTGTCGCTGGTGTCGAAGTCCACGTCCAGCTCACTGATGTCGATGTCCACCGCCCGGGTGCCCTCGCCGTAGCTGTCCAGCTTGGGGGTGTCATAGTAGTTGAAGTCATCCCGGTAGGGGGAGTAGGAATTGAGGTAGACCTTGTCGTTTTTCAGGTCGAAGTACAGGAACTTGATGTACTCAGAGCCGCCCTCCGGGTCGGACTGGTAGTCGGTACAGATCTGGTACACCGTGCGCTCCTTGATGCCGTCCCCGTTGTCGTCGAAGCAATCGGTCTGGATGCTGGCCCCGTGATAGTGGCCGTTGAGCACCGCAATGACGTTGGGGTTCTGGGCCACCACCTGGTCCTGGAGCAGCTTTCCGGTGTAGTCCAGCAGGCTGTCCGCCTCCTTGACGTTGGTGTAGCGGTGGAGGGCAATGATGGCCTTGCGGTCAGAATACTGCTGGAGCACCTGGTTCATCCACTCAATTTCCTCGGTGTAGATGTCCCAGCTCATGTAGAGGATGATGAGGTCCTGGCCATTCTCGGTGAGCAGATCATAGTGGCCCAGGTTGTTCTGGTAGGAGCCGCCATAGGTCTCCTGGTCGGCAAAGCGGTCCTCGCCGAAGTAGGTCCAGTAGTTGCCGTACCCCTCGGCGCCGGCGTACACGTCGTGGTTGCCGCCCAGCACGCCGTAGGGCATGCCCGCCTCATCGAAGATCTGCATGGCCTCATCGGCGTTTTTCCACTCGCCCACCATGTCCACATCGTCCACAATGTCGCCGGTGTGGAGCACATAGCGGATTTTCCACTCCTGGGCGTTGTCCACAATCCACTGGTTCATGTTGGTGTAGTGGTAGGGGAAGCTCTCAGCATAGTACTGGGTGTCGGTCTCCCAGGCCAGGGCGAAGTCGTACTGCTCCGGTCGTCCGGTGCCGTCCCACTCAGACAGGCTCTGGGCCTCCAGGGCGGTGGCGGCGGAAATCTCCGGCTCCACACCCTGGGTGGCGCACTGTACCAGCAGCACGGCCTGGCCGTCCATCACATGGTCCTGGGCG
The DNA here is from genome assembly GCA_902461475.1 of uncultured Eubacteriales bacterium. Classification (GTDB taxonomy): domain Bacteria; phylum Bacillota; class Clostridia; order Oscillospirales; family Oscillospiraceae; genus Enterenecus. Next base: position 1,866 of record CABPXX010000336.1, read on the forward strand.
GCAACGGACTTGGAAATGGTGCCGTCTGCTCCGGCCTGGGCCACCTGGTCCCAGCTCTGGGTGGTGTAGTTGTAGATGTACATGGTCACCGGGTGGGTCTCGTCGGCGTGGCTGGCGCTGCCGCTCCCCCCAGCGTCTC
>CABPXX010000337.1 GCA_902461475.1 uncultured Eubacteriales bacterium
CCAGCTGGGTGGCGTCGGGGTCGTCCAGCACGGCCTTGGCCTCGGTCAGGGCCTCCTGATAGAACGCGGCCACCGAGGGAATCAGGTTGCTGGTGTCCTGCTGGACGGCATAGTCGTACACGTATTGCAGGGCGTAGGTCTCCACAGGCCCCTGGGGCTGCGGGACCATGACCTCGTTGGGGGTGTAGGTCTGGGACACAGCCGCGGCCTGGTGACCGGCTCCGGCGATGGCGCCCAGGTTCAGGGTGTCCAGGCTGGCGCCCCGAATATCCTGGCCGCCGTTATCCTCCACCGCCACGCCAGCGCCCACATAGGGGGAGTTGGCGGTGAGGGAGGCATTTACCAGGGCCTGGTCCCGGGTCAGGCCAAAGAGGTTGGACCAGCCCACAAACTGGGGATCATCGGTGTGCTGGTTGGGGTCGGTGGGGGCCACACAGCCGATGTACACGTTGTTGTCAAAGGAGGAGTTGGCGCCTGGGTAGAAGCAGTCCTTGCGGCTGGCCACGGCGGAGTTGGTGAAGTACCAGATGTTGTTGGTGTAGTCCACTTCGTCCCCCTGGTTTTTCACTTCCAGGTTGTTGATCTCAATGTACTCCTGGTTGTAGAGGTACACCGCAGCGCCGATCTGGTCCCCGGTCTCTCCGGTGAAGGGGCCCTGCCAGTCCTTGACCTGGGGCATGAAGTAGGCGCCGTTGCCGTCGATGAGAGGCTTGTCCCCCTCGCCGTACATGTCAATGACAATGGGGTAGCCCCCGCAGCCGGAGCCCTTGGGCCACAGGGTGCCGGTGTACTGGGTACCGGCCTTGATGAGAATCTGGTCTCCGGGCTGGAAGGTCTTGGCGTTGATGTCCTCCAGGCTGTCAAAGGCATTGGCAGGGGTCAGGCCGTCCCCGTCGGTCTTGCCAATGGTGGAGTCCAGATAGTAGGTGGTGCCGTAGGAGGTGTCCTTTTTGGGCTGGGCCTGGGAGTTGCCCGCCACAGCGGGAACGGCCAGGGATACCGTCAGGGCGCCTGCCAGCAGCAGACTCAAGGATTTTTTCAGCATGGTATCATCCTTTCTCTTCTCTCCGCGAGGCCGTACCCCGGCCTCTGGATGCTTATCTCTCATGATACCACGCCTGTGGTCGGGATGTATATACATTTTGTATATAGAACTCGTTTTTCGTGTAAATTGTCAGAATTCCCAACTCCGGCTTGGCGGTTCTGCCCAGTTCCATTCCTGAATTTTTGGATTTTGGTGGTGAAAACTGTCATTCCCCGGATTTTTCGATTTTTATCAATGAATTTGGGTATAATTTTTCTAAATTTGCAAGATCTTTACATTGGTTTTACCGACGCAAGATAGCGTTTGCCGCCCCCAGGCGAGTAGGATGATGTACAGCGCAGACAAGGAAGGAGTTTCTCCATGCAAATCATCCACAGCCCCCGGTTTGGGCAGCGTATTCTGGCAATTTTGGTTCTTTTGGTCACCGCCGTACTGGCCTTCATGCCCTCGGTGTCGGTGTCCTTTCAAAGCTTGGTGTCTGACACCGTCTCCTATATCCCCGGCACCGTGCTGGAGGTGGTGGAGGAGGAGCTCACCCCCAGCGATTTGAAGGGCGGCCCCCAGCTGGGGGAGCAGACCCTCACCATTGAGCTCAAAGACGGCTCCCAGATCACCCTCACCAACTATCTCACCAATACCCACAACATCCTGGCCCGGGAAGGGATGCGGGTGGTGGTGTGTGTGGATGCCCCGGAAAATGTGGAGCCCTACTACACCCTCTACCAGTACGACCGCAGCGTGGGCCTGGGGGTGGTGGTGGCCATCTTCCTGCTGTTGATGCTGCTGGTGGGCGGGGAAAAGGGCTTTTACGCCACTTTGGCCCTGGCCTTCTCCCTGGTGTTCCTGCTAAAAATCACCGTGCCGGTCATCTACTCCGGCGGCTCCCCCATTCTGGCGGGGCTGGCCATGGTGCTGGTGTCCACAGGCCGCAAGCGCCCAGG
>CABPXX010000338.1 GCA_902461475.1 uncultured Eubacteriales bacterium
TGACGCAGTTCCAGCCTCGTACCCCAGGGAGGTCCTTAGGGGGGAACGCCCTAAGTGGCTTTTCGTCCATTTTGGCCAGTCAAAATGGACCCCAGCGGAGCGCGTCTCCCCCTCGCCAGGGGAATAAGAATGCCCCTGAGAAATCATTGCGGCACAAAAAAAGAGCCAACACAGGCCCAAATGGTCTGTATTGGCTCTTTTAAATGTACTTACCGATTTTCCAGGGGCACATAGTCCCGCATGGGACACACCGCCTTGTAGGCGGGACGAATGATGCGGCCGGAGGGGTTGTAGACCTCCTCCACCCGGTGGGCACACCAGCCCACAATGCGGGCGATGGCAAACAGGGGGGTGTATAGCTCGGGGGGAATGCCCATCATCTTGTACACCAGGCCGGAGTACAAGTCTACGTTGGCGCACATGACCTTGCTCTGGCCGGTGACCCGGTGGAAGACCTCGGGGGCCAGCTTTTCCACCCGTTCAAACAGCTCCAGCTCCTCCACAAAGCCCCGCTCTTCCGCCACTTCCCGGGCAAATCGCTTGAGCATCACAGCACGGGGGTCGGAGAGGGTGTAGATGGCGTGGCCCATGCCGTAGATGAGGCCAGAGCGGTCTCCCGCCTCTTTCTTCAGAATCTTCTCCAAGTAGGCGGCCACCTCGTCGTCGCTGGACCAGTCCTTCACGTCCCGCTCAATGTGGCCGAACATCTCCATGACCTTCTTGTTGGCACCGCCGTGCCGGGGGCCTTTCAGAGAGCCTACGGCAGCGGCAATGGCGGAATAGATGTCCGTGCCGGAGGAGGAGAGGACACGGCAGGCGAAGGCGGAGTTGTTGCCGCCGCCGTGGTCCATGTGCAGCACCAGACACAAATCCAGCAGCCGGGCCTCGGCCTCGCTGAACTTCTTATCCGGGCGGATGGAGCACAGGAAGTTCTCCGCCACGCTCAGCCCATCCTGGGGCCGGTGGAGCACCAGAGACTCATTGTCGAAGTAGTGGCGCTTACAGGCGTAGGCGTGGGCCACAATGACGGGGAACCGGGCAATGAGCTGGATGGCCTGGAACAGCTCCACGTCCAGGTTGTTGTTGTCCGGGTCCGGGTCATAGGAGTATAGGGACAGGGTGGAGCGGGCCAGCTTGTTCATCAGGTCCCGGCTGGGCCCCTTCAAAATCATGTCCTCGGTGAATCCGGGGGGCAGATTGCGGTAGTGGTTGAGCATACCCTGGAAGGTGGACAGCTCCTCCTTGGAGGGCAGGGAGCCGAAGAGAAGCAGATAGGCGGTCTCCTCGTAGCCGAAGCGGCCCTCCTTCAAAAAGCCCTCAATGAGCTCACACACGTCAATGCCGCGGTAGATGAGCTGGCCGGGGGCGGGGACACGCTCGCCGTCCTGGAGGGATCCTTCCATTTTGAAGGGCCCCGGACGTGGGCGATGTTGGTGATGCCCGCCATGACACCGGTGCCATCAGCGTTGCGCAGCCCCCGCTTTACCCCGTACTTCTCATACAGAGAGGCAGGGATTTGGTGCTGAGGAGCATACTCGCTGCATATATGTTGAAGGAAGGACAGGGAACGTCCATCCATGAGGTCGAAGGAATTGATGGAATACATGGCGCACCTCCTAAATCGCCGGGGGATGGAAGGACCCGGAATGGGCCTCGGGCGGTTTCTATTCAGTATAGCGTATTAAAGTGCAACAGTCAAGACGAAACGAGGAGGAGAGGCTCGTGGGACGATGGCCCATTGACCGGGAGGCCACCCGGATTTTTGCCGCAGGAGTGCTGATGGGGGTCGCAACCCTGTTTTTATTTCCACTTTTGGCCCTGGGACAGGCTGAGGGAGAACAGGGCCTGTTGGAGACCCTGCCCGCCAATCCCACCCCGGTGGTGTCCCAGACCGCCCAGGCAGACCAGACCTGGGACAACAGCCAGACCGTCCGGGTGCTGGTGGGGGAGGGGAAGGTGGAGGAGATGACCATGGCC
>CABPXX010000339.1 GCA_902461475.1 uncultured Eubacteriales bacterium
CCGCCTCTATTTTGCCTTTGACATATATAGAATGCCTATATATAATCTGGTATATAGATAACCTATATAGGAGGAGCTTATGGAACTGGACAAGAGCTTGGTCAGCGGCAGTATGGGACTGCTGGTGATGAAATTGCTGGAAGAAAAGGACATGTACGGCTATCAGATGATCGAAGAGCTGAAAAAACGTTCAGATGACACCTTTCACTTGAAAGCGGGCTCCCTGTACCCGCTGCTCCACGGACTGGGCCTATGAGCAGGATGCGGCGGCGGGGAAGCCCAGACGGTACTATCATTTGACGGAGCAGGGGCACCGAACTCTGCAAGAAAAAGAGGAGTCTTGGAATCAATATGCCCGAGCGGTGAATCAGGTGCTGAAAGGGGGAGCTTGTTTTGTGGCAGGGTAAAACCATAGACAGCTATTTGGAGGCTGTAGCGGAACAGATCAAGTGGAAGCGGGCCCGGCCTGTGGTGACTCAGGAGCTGCGACAGCATCTGGGGGACCAGCGGGACGCCTTTGCCGCGGAAGGACGGGAGGACCCGGAGCAGCTGGCGGTGGAGGAGATGGGGGACCCCGTGGCCATTGGGGCCCAGCTGGATGGACTCCACCGCCCCAGACCCCAGTGGGGGCTGCTGATGGGTACCATCTTGCTGGCCTTGCTGGGTACCGTTCTCCAGCTGTGGCTCACGGCCACATGGGAGAATCCAAATCTGGACCTCAATCCGATGAGGACGGAGGCGGTGTTTATTTTGGGGTGTGGGGCTCTTTTGCTGGGCTACTTTTTGGACGATGCCCGGCTGGCTCGCCACGGTAGAATCATCTATGCAGGTGCCCTGGTGGCTGGCGTGGTGGCGGTGGCGCTGTCCCCACGAATCTATGGGGCTGCCACCTATGCCCGATATGTCACCTTGTGCTACCCGGTGGTGTATGCGCTGTGGGTGTATACCTGCCGTAAAAAGGGCTGGTGGGGGTTGGTGTTGGCCATAGAAGGCGGTGCCCCACTGGCGTGGATTTGCATGCGAGTCCCCCACATGCTTGGCTTGCTGCTCCTGTTGGTGAGTGGGTTTGCGCTTATGCTGGCGGCGGCTTGGAATAATTGGTTTGGAGTGGGCAAGCGGAAGGGCGTGTTGCTGGTGGCAACCTGCGGCGTGCTCTTTGCCGCCGTGGCGTGGATGGTACTGTTTGGGTTCGGCTACGGTGTGCAGCGGCTGCAAGTGTTCCTCCACCCGGAGCAAGACCCCATGGGGATGGGGTACCAGGCTTGCACCATCCGAGACGTGTTGGATGCGTCCCGGTGGCTGGGGGAGGGCACATGGAACAGCTCTCTGCCTTTTGAGATGATGGTACCGGGCTGTGAGGCGGATGCCTTTCTCACCACCATCATCTATCAACTGGGATGGGGGCCGTTTCTGGCCATTGTGCTGCTCTTTGTGGGGCTGATGGCGTGGATTGGATGCCGTTGCCTCAAGCACAGAGGCCAGCTGGGAAAAGCGGTGATTCTGACGGTCCTGTGCGTCCTCTGTGGTCAGGCACTGTGCAGTGTTGCGTGGAATTTGGGGTATGCTTTGTTTGCCTCGACTTTTCCACTGGTGGCGGGGAACTGGAACACCGTGGTCAACATGGGGCTCATTGGCTTGGCCCTGTCCGTGTTGCGAGGGGAGAGCATCGCCTGTGATTATGGCGTAGATGAGAAGACCTGGCTACCCCGGTATCGCCTGAACATTCATCTGGAAAAATGCTGAATGAGGAGGGGCTCTGCTTTGTGTGCAGAGCCCCTCTCTTTTCATTGCCAGCGGGAAAGAAGCGTGGTATGATAAGCCTATCCAAGGAGGAGGTGGCCTTATGCCCTTACAGATGGTACGCAATGATATTACCACCATGAAGGTGGATGCCATTGTCAACGCCGCCAAGAATAGCTTGCTGGGCGGGGGCGGTGTGGACAGAGCCATCCACCCAGCCGCCGGGCCGGGA
>CABPXX010000340.1 GCA_902461475.1 uncultured Eubacteriales bacterium
TTTTGACCGAGCAAAAGGAACCCCCAGCGGGAAGCGTCCCCACCAGGCTGGCAAGCCTGAGCTGGTTCAAAAAGAAGGACAATCCTGCTGTAATGGCTAAAATAAAAAAATCCCGTGAAACCCTCAAGTTTCACGGGATTCTAAGTACTTACTTGATTTGATAGTCCTTGCCAAACTGCAAGTCGTCAAATCGGCGGGTAGCATCCAGATACAGATCGTCCACGGGGTCGTTCTTGGGCTGCTGGGATTGCTGGAGGGGCTGAGAAATGGTGGGCTCCTCCACTTCCTCCTCCTCCGGGGTGAGGTCCTCCACGGGGGTGGTGGGCCCTTCCGGGACAATGGCCTGGGCCATGGCGGCCTGAGCCATCTCGGGGGGGACCATCTGGCCCAGACGGGACAGGTAGTCCAGCTCCTCCTGGTGGAGGGCGTGGAGCTTCATGACGTAGTCCGCCGTGGCCTTCTGGGCCTGTTGGAGCCGGAACTCCTCCGCGGCGATCTCCGCCTCCAGCTTGGATTTGCGAGCCTGAGCCTCCTGGGTGGCGTCCTGCTCCAGCTGGGTCTTCTTCTTCTCCGCGTCGCTGACCATGGAGTCGGCCATCTGCTGGGCAGCCAGCAGGGTCTTGCGCATGGCCACGTCGGTGGCCCGGTACTCTTCGATGGAATCGGAGAGCACCTTCAGCTTATTTTTCAAAATGGTGTTGTCGTTGTACAGTGCGGTGTAGTCCTCGGTGAGCTGATCGAGGAACTCATCCACCATGGTCATGTTGTAGCCGCCAAAGGTCGCTTTGGCAAAGACATGGCTGGCTACCTCCTGCGGAGTCATCATTGTGCAAGTCTCCTTTATTTCTATTTCTCACAACAAACAGACCGGTGCTCAGAAATACAGCCCGTTGTTCTCCAGTTCATCAATCAGGTCACCCATGATCTCCACGTTGTAGGGAGTCATGATGTAGGTGGCCATCGACACCTTCTTGATGGTGCCCTCGTTGGCGTAGGTCACGCCGGAGAGAAAGTCGATGAGACGGCGGGCCACGGTCTTGTCGGTCTGCTCCAGGTTCAGCACAACGGTGCGCTTCTCCCGCAGGTGATCGGCGATTTCAGAGGCATTTTCAAAGCGTTCGGGCTTGACCAGCACCACCTGCAGCTGGGTGGTGGTGTGGATGTTGACCACCTTGTTGTTGCGGCGCTCAGGCTCGCTGGTGCGGGTGGTCTCGCTGGCGGGTGCGTTGTTGTTCACAGGGGCAAAATCCTCCTCGTAATCATCGTCGTCCTCATCCTCGTAAGGACGGGCCAGACGCTTCAGTTCATCCAAAAAGCTCATGGGTGAGAACTCCCTTCTATATATCGTTCAAAATGGGTTGGAAATGGGCGAACGAGGGCCAAAAATCGCCGTCCCCACCCGGATATGAGTGGCGCCGGCGGCAATGGCTGCGGTGAAATCGCCGCTCATCCCCATGGACAGTATCTTGGTATCTGTTTTATTATCTCCCATTCTTTCCTGTATGTCAACAGCAAGAGCCTGCAATTTATGAAAAAACGGTAAATTTTCCTCAGGAAAGGTTGCGGCGGGGGGAATGCACATCAGGCCTCTCAGGCGCACGTGCTCCAGCTGCCCACACAGCTGGGCGGCGGGCAGCACATCGGGTAAAAAAAAGCCGGATTTGGACGGCTCCTGGGCCAAATTGACCTCCAGCAAAATGTCCTGAACCAGCCCGGCCTTCCCTGCCTGCTTGTCAATTTCCAGCAGCAGCTTCTGGGAGGACACGGAGTGGATCAAATCCACCTTGCCCATGAGGTATTTCACCTTGTTGGTCTGCAAGTGGCCAATGAAGTGGACCTGTGCCCCCTCATAGGCCCCCGCTTCCCAGTGGGCGGTGAGCTCCTGCACCCGGTTCTCGCCGCACACCGTCACCCCGGCGGCAATGGCCTGCCGGATGACGTCATCCGATTTGGTTTTGGTTAAAGGTGGT
>CABPXX010000341.1 GCA_902461475.1 uncultured Eubacteriales bacterium
TCATCCCCGACCATGTGGATGTGGGGGCCGAGGCCCTGTTTGACGAGCCAGAGGAGTGGACCACCAAACAGACCTACATGAACTCCTCCTACTTCGACGAAATCTACCACCCCCGCACCGCCCTGGAGCACCTGAACAACATCTACCCCTATGAGGTCTCCCACCCGCCCCTGGGCAAGCTTATCATGTCCATTGGCATCGCCCTCTTCGGCATGGTGCCCTTTGGCTGGCGGTTTATGGGGACCCTGTTCGGGGTGCTCATGCTGCCCATCCTCTATGTGTTCCTGAAAAACTTCTTTGGCAAGACCCCGGTGGCCTTCTGCGGCACCTGTCTCTTCGCCTTTGACTTCATGCATCTGGTACAGACGCGTATCGGCACCATAGACACCTACGGGGTGTTCTTCATCCTGGTGTCCTACTACTTTATGTACCGCTGGCTGTGCTGCCCCGTGGGCTCTTCCCTGCGGAAAACCGCTGTGCCCCTGTTCCTGTGCGGACTGTTCTGGGGCATCGGCTGCGCCTGCAAGTGGACGGTGATCTACGCCGGGGCCGGTCTGGCGGTGATGTGGCTGCTGGGCCTGGTGTTCCGGTACCGGGAGTGGAAGCTGGACCCCCAGGGCTTCGACTTCATCAGCTTCGTGCTGAGCACCACCTCCCTGTCCATCATCTTCTTTGTGCTCCTGCCCTCGGTGATCTACACCGTCTCCTACATCCCCTACGCCACTGCCCAGGGCAATCTCACCCTGGACAACCTGCTGAATGTGATGTGGAGCAACCAGGAGTTCATGCTCTCCTACCACCAGGGTGTCCACTCCACCCACCCCTACCAGTCCAGCTGGTACCAGTGGATTTTTGATGCCCGGCCCATTCTGTACTATCGGGACCTGGACTTGGCCAACACCGAGGGAGTCAAAAGTCTGTTTGCCTCCTTTAACAATCCCCTGGTGTCCTGGGCGGGTCTGCTGGCCTTCTTCGCCGTGCTCATCCAGACCATCCGCCGCAAGTGTGGACGGGGACTGTTCATCCTCATCGCCATTCTCTCTCAGTTCCTGCCTTGGCTGCCCATCGGCCGCACCCTGTTTGCCTATCACTACTTCCCCACCATTCTGTTCCTGGTCTTTGCCATCGCCTATCTGATGAACGACATGCTGGACCGGCACAAGAAGGGGGCCACCCTGGCCGTCTACGGCTTCACTGGGTGCACTGTGGCAGTGTACGCCATCTTCTACCCCGCCCTCACCGGACTGTATATCCCGCTGTGGTACAGCGAGGTGTTCCTGCGTTGGTTCCCCAGCTGGCCTTTATAAAGGGGGCTATCTCGTGTATCTCTGTGATTCTCATACCCACACCCGTATTTCCTTTGACAGCACCGCTGCCCTGTCTGACATGATGGCCGCCGCCGTACAAGCGGGGGTCCAGGAGCTGTGCATCACCGACCACTGTGACCTGCTGGACGGGGACGGCAAGCCTACCCCCACCTTTCCCTGGCAGGAGGCTCTGGACCAGTACCACGGCCGGGAGGACGCTCCCCTCACCGTGCGCCTGGGTCTGGAGCTGGGCTCCGCCCCCTACAATCCCCAGGCTGCCCGGGCCATTCTGGCCCAGGCCGGGGAGGAGCTGGACGTTGTGCTGGGCTCCCTCCACAACTGGATTGGGGCACAAAACAACCAGGATTTCTACTTCACCAACTTCACCGCTGACCCCGGCCTGTGCCGTCAGGCGGTGGAAAACGCCCTCACCCACACCTGGGAGCTGGTGAAAGAGTACCCGGATTGCTACGACTCCCTGGCCCACATCAACTATCCTCTGCGCTACATGGCCCGGGATGGACAGCACCTGACCCTGGAGCCCTTCCGGGACCAGGTGGAGGAGATTTTCCGCCAAGTAGCCGCCAGCGGCCACGCCCTGGAGGGAAACACCTGCCGGGGTATGTCCCTGGAGGAGTGGCTGCCGCTGATGGCGAAGG
>CABPXX010000342.1 GCA_902461475.1 uncultured Eubacteriales bacterium
AACCCACCAACGGCTGGCGGCATGCTGTCCGTCCAGGGTCAGCTGGTTGTTGGACACGGAGCCGGTTACCTGATCGGTGTTGCTCTGGCCGTTGGCGTGATAGAGGATTCTCTGGGTCCCGGCGTGATAGATGGCGTAAACACCCTCTGCGTCCATGCCGTCGGTGTCCAGCTCATAGGTGGTTTGGGCCTCGTGGTCCTCACTGGAAATGGTATCCTGGAAACAGGGGGGCAGGGTGATGCCGCTCTCGTCCTGGACTGCCACAGAGAGCTTGGCGGTGCGGACAATCCCGTTGGAGGCGGTGGCCGTGGCGGTGATGGTGGCTGTGCCGCTGCTGACGGCGGTGACGACACCGGTGTCGCTGACCGTAGCCACTGCGGGGTTGTCCGAACTCCAGGTGATGGTGGCGGCATCCTCAGGGGTGACAATGGCCTGCACCTGTCCGGACTGGCCCACGCTGAGATTGACGAACTGGGGCTCCAGGGTCAGGGTGATTTTCTCACTCTCATCCTGGATCATGTACCAGCCGTCACCCAGCAGGTCCTGGACGGTGAGGGTCTCAAAGGCGATCTGACAGGGGGGATACTGGTTTTCGTAGAGAATGGCAAAGGTGTCGGTGGCCTTGCCGTTCTCTTGGAGCTGGGAGACGCAGGAGTAGGCGAAGCAATTGTTGACGCCGGTGTAGCGGATGGCGTCATCGTTGAGCCAGGTGACGGTGCCGTCCTCGGCCACGGAGCCGATGCGCACCACGCCCTCCGAGCGCTGAATGCGGGCATAGGAGCCCAGAATCAGGTTGTCATACTCCTGGTCGTCGGGACCGATGAGGGTGCCCTCCAGATTGATGAAGGAGACCATGCAACCGCCGCCGCTCTTCTGACTGAACAGATTGTTGTCAGGCTGGCACTGGCTCCAGGTCACGCCGCCATCGGAGGAGTCGGCGTAGCTGACATAGTTGATGGTGTTGCGGGAGTACATCCGAAGATCGCCGTTGGGGAGGAGCACCACTTGCGATTCGCTGGTCTTGCCCACCCCGTTGAGGTTGCTGTTGTGTTCTCCGCGCTGCCAGGTGGCGCCGCCGTCATCGGAATAGATGACGCTGGCCAGTTCGTTGCCGGTGCGGTTGTCATAGAGGGGGAAGATAATGCGCTCTGTGCCGTTGTAGGTCATAGTGATGCCACGGCCAGGGCAGACGCCGGTGAATTTCTCATTGGCGGCGGTCTTGATGTTCAAGAACTTGGGCTCGCTCCACTCCAGACCCTCATCGGTGACCTGAGCGGTGCGGTGCATAATGTAGAACACCGGATAGACCTTCCACTCACTGTTCTGGAAGAACAGGTTCTTTTGCACCCGGTTGGCGGAGTTGCCCAGCTGGGTGACGTAGGGCTTGGTGAAGGTGCCGTCTTCCTCAGACTTGACATACACATTCAGGTAGGCATCCACCCAAGTATCCGTGGCGGTGCCATCTTGGCTGCAAATGGGGTAGAGGATGACATCTTTGCCGTTGTCGTTGGCGGGCTCTGCCAAACCGTTGGTGTTGTTCAAGTCCACATAGTAGGTGTAAGAAGAAACGGTCTTGGGAGCATAGGTGCCAGCGGTGGCCTTAGCCACCAGCAGGCGGCCCTGCTCGTCAAAACCGGTGCTCTCCTGGCCCATCTGATTGCCGCTCATCAGGCCCACGTAGGAGGGGCAGGCATCCACCACCATATGCACGGTGCCGTTGCTGTCCTGGACGATGGAGGGGTCAATGAAGGAGCTGCTGGCGTTGCTGGTGGTGGTTTCCGCCATGTCGGCTAGGTAGTTCACCACTTCCCACTCCCAAGTCTGGCCGTTGTCCTTGGAGATGCTGACAATGGTGTCCAGGTTTTGAGGGGAGTCGGTGTTGGTGGCCCAGCGGATGTCCGAGGCGGCCACAATCCAGCCATTGTCCAGGGTGTACAGAGAGGGAATGCGGAAGTGCTGG
>CABPXX010000343.1 GCA_902461475.1 uncultured Eubacteriales bacterium
GATCTGGTGGGTGCGCCCGGTCTCCAGCCGACAGGTGATGTGGGAGTAGCCGCCCTGGCTGTCCACCACCTGCCAGTGGGTGATGGCCTCCCGGCCCTCGACCGTGCGGCATACCGCCATGCGTTTCCGGTCCACCGGGTGCCGGGCCAGGGGGGCGTTTACCGTCCCCGACTCCTCCTTAAAACCTCCCACCACCACGGCGTGGTAGAGGCGGAACAGGGAGTGGTCTTGCAGCTGCTCGGCCAGAGCCAGATGGGCCTTGTCGTTCTTGGCCACGATGAGCAGCCCCGAGGTGTCTCGATCAATGCGGTGGACAATGCCCGGACGGCGCTCTCCGTTGATTCCAGAGAGTGATTCTTTGCAGTGATATAACAGAGCGTTGACGAGTGTGCCGTCTGGATGGCCCGGAGCGGGGTGTACCACCATCCCCACAGGCTTGTTGACCACCACCACGTCGTCGTCCTCGTAGACGATGTCCAGGGGGATATCCTGGGGGATGAGGTCAATGTCCTGGGGCTGGGGCGGGGATACCAGCAGGGTGTCCCCCGGCTTGAGGGGGGCGTTCTTTTTCACGGGTTTGCCATTTAACATGACCCGGCCCTCCTCCATCCACTTCTGAGCTGCCGAGCGGGTGAGCCCGTCTACGGCGGCGGACAGCACCGCATCGGCTCGCACCCGGCCCTGGCAGGGTTGGCATCGGCTCGGCCTGGCTCAGTGACCGTCACCGGGAAGGTCGCAGTCAGCATGGGGGTCCACCTCCTTCTTATTGGGCTCCGGGTAGAAGAAGAGCACATAGATGAACAGGAGCACCACGCCCACGGTGATGTAGCAGTCGGCCAGGTTGAACACGGCGAAGTTCATAAAGGTGGTCTGGAACATGTCGGTGACGTAGCCCAGCACCACCCGGTCGATGAGGTTGCCGATGCCGCCGCACGTCACCAGCATGGCGGCAGTGAGGCCCAGCCAACCCTGGAACACCTTCCGGGCGGTGAGCACCGCCACCACCACCACCACCACGGCGGAGATGAGAATGAGGATCCAGGTGTGTTCCTCCAACATGGAGAAGGCGGCTCCGGTGTTGCGTACGAAGGTCAGGTCCAGCAGGTGGGGGATGAAGGGGATGGACTGGCCCAGGTCGATGCCCGTGCGCACCAGGTATTTCACCACTTGGTCTGCCACCAGCAGCACCAGGGCGATGATTGTGTAAATCATGGTATCACCTTTTTCAAATAAGCTCCTCTTTGCCTCCCTTGTGCAAAGGGAGGTGGCTCGGCGTAGCCGAGACGGAGGGATTGTCCTTCCATGCCATTCTACCATACTCACAAGGGTGCGTCCAGTGTTTTCCTAGTAAAATGGTATGGTAAAGAGGGAATTGGAGGAAGTGTATAAAAGGGAGGGGAGGGCGGCATACTGGAATTTATGAAAGGGGGAATGCAATCCCATGGAACACCAACAAATACCGCCGCCCCACCCCCGAAGGGAGCCCCGGGTCACCGTGCCCCTCACCGCCGACGGCATTGCCCAGGTCTTTGAGGGGTGTGCAGACTTTGGGCGGCGCACCCTCTACCTGGGGGACGACCCCCAGCGGGCGGTGGAGATGCTCTACATTGTGGGACAGGTGCGCAATGAGCGGGCCAGTGACTATGTGCTCCGCCCCCTGACCCAGTGCAAGGACTTGGCGGAGGTGGCCACCCTGGACGAGGCCTACGACCGTATGGCCAAGGGGTGCCTGTACTCCCTGGCGGTGGAGGAGCGCACCACCGCCGACCCGGTGGTCTTTGACCTGGTCAACGGTTGGGTGGCCCTGTTTTTCCCGGGAAAAGACAAGGTGCTCACCCTCATGACCGCCACCGAGGAGAAGCGGTCCATCTCGCCCCCGGACAACGAGCCGGATGTGAAGGGGGCCATGGACTGCTTTGTGGAGTCCATCCGCACCAACACCTCCCTGGTGC
>CABPXX010000344.1 GCA_902461475.1 uncultured Eubacteriales bacterium
CGGCCTGAAGAGCATTATCCAGCGCCTGGGCACCGACAAATTCCCCCGGGTGAAGATCGGCGTGGGGGGCAAGCCCCACCCTGACTACGACATGGCCGACTGGGTGCTGGGCAAGTTTGTGGGCCCGGACAAGACCGCCATGGACGAGGCCACCCTGCGGGCGGCCCAGGCGGTGGAGTGCTATCTCAAGGACGGGCCCCAGAAGGCCACGAATCAGTTTAATTGACCCGCCCCAAAGCCTCCCTTGTGCAAAGGGAGGTGGCACGGCGTAGCCGTGACGGAGGGATTGTCTGCTACCTAGGTCGGGTCAATCCCCCAGTCAGCCTCACGGCTGACAGCCCCCTTTACACAAGGGGGCCTTAAGAACCCTTTGTCGTTGAAAAGGAGCCGCTATGAAGGAATTACTCCACATTCTCCAACAAGTGCCCCAGTTTCCCGCCCTGGTGCAGGCCCTGGAGACGGGCCAGTCCCCGGCGGCGGTGTCGGGGCTGTCCCGCATCCACCGGGCCCACTTTGCCGCCGGACTGGGCACCGCCCTGGACCGCCCGGTGGTGATGGTGTGCGCCGACGAGGACGAGGCCCAGGCCCTGGGCCGGGACATCACCGCCTTCACCGGCTGGAGCGTGACCCTGATTGGAAGCCGGGAATTCAACTTCTACAACGGCGCTGTGGCCTCCCACCAGGGGGAACACAGCCGCCTGGCCGCCTTCTACGCCATGGCCCAGGGGGAGTGCAAGGTCATCACCGCCACGGTGGAGGGCCTCCTCCAGCGCACCCTCTCCCCTGAGGAGCTTCTCGAACATGTGGTGACCATCTGCTCCGGCGGCTCCTATGACCCCACCCAGCTGGCGGATGCCCTGGCCGCCCTGGGCTACACCCGGTGCGACCAGGTGGAGGGCGTAGGCCAGTTTGCCCTGCGTGGCGGCATTCTGGACGTGTTCTCCCCCGCCCAGGACCACCCGGTGCGGGTGGAGTTCTGGGACACCGACGTGGACTCCATGGGCCTGTTTGACCCCGCCACCCAGCGCCGGGTGGGCCATCTGGACAAGGCGGTGTTCCTCCCGGTGCGGGAGGTGCTGCCCCAGCGGCAGGAAGACGGCTCCTGGCAGCAGGTGCCCGACCACCAGCTACCCCAGCGCTACCCCGCTCACCACACCGCCGTCCACCACCTGCCCCCGGACGCTGTGGTCTGCCTGTCCGAGTCCGCCCGAGTGGCGGAACGGGGGAAAAACTGGCTGTGGCAGCTGGAAGAGGACCTGAAAACCCTGGTGGAGAGCGGGGTGCAGTTGGGTAAGCACGCCACCTTCGCCCTCACCTTCCCCCAGCTCATGGAGGAACTGTCCCAGTTCCCCCTGTGCTTTTTGGACTCCTTCTCCACCTCCACCCTGCCTCTGCCTCCCAAGGCCCTGTTCAACGCCCAGGGCCGCCAGCTGTCCACCTTCGGGGCCAATCTGGACTCCGCCGCCGCCGACCTCACCCAACTGCAAAGCGCCAAGACGGGCACGGTGGTGCTGGTGGGCAGCGAGCAGCAGGCCCTGAACCTCCAGACCCTGCTGCGGGAGAAGAAAATCCGTTCGGCGGTGGACTTCCAGCTCCACGAGCTGCCCGCCCCCGGAGGCATCACCATCGCCGTGGGGGGCCTGTCCGCTGGCTTTGACTACATCGGATGCCCCTTTGCGGTGCTCACCCAGGGCCAGAGCCAGGGAAAAAAGAAGGGAAAACGGCTGAAACACGCCGCCGACCGCCGCCGGGTGGACTCCTTCACCGACCTAACCCCCGGCGACCTGGTGGTCCACGAGCACCACGGCATTGGCCGCTTTGTGGGGCTGACCCGCATGAAGGTGGACGGCATCGACAAGGACTACATCAAGCTGGCCTACGCCGGGACCGACACCCTCTACCTCCCCGCCACCCAGCTGGACTCCATCTCCAAGTATATCGGCGGCG
>CABPXX010000345.1 GCA_902461475.1 uncultured Eubacteriales bacterium
CCCCGGCCCCATGTCCCCTGAAATGACATGATTTCATTTTATTCCGTCACCTGCGGGTGACGGAACTCTGCGAGGCTTTTTATCTAAAAATTTCCGTCTTTTGTGAGAAAGAGCGCACAGAATGTGCGCTCTTTATGTTTGTCAAAATTTGTTATTCTTGGACTTCCACAGCTTCCACAGAGTTTTCCACATCTGTTGAAGCGTCGGTGTCGGCGGCCTCCTCGGGGGCCTTGTCGGCCAGAGCCAGGGCGATGACCTGGTCCCCCTCCTCCTTGAAGCGCATGACGATGACGCCCTGGGTGGAGCGGCCCGCCAGACGGATGCCGTCCACGTCGGTGCGGATGAGGGTGCCTGGGTGACCACGATGATGTCCTCGCTGCCGTCCACCACCTTGATGCCCACCACGGGGCCGGTCTTATCCGTCACCATGTAGTTGCGGATGCCCAGACCGCCACGGTTGGTGATGCGGTACTCCTCCACGGCGGTGCGCTTGCCATAGCCGTTCTGGGTGATGGACAGCACCGCCTTACCGGGGGTGGCCCGGGCAGCGCCCACCACATAGTCCCCTTCCTTCAGGCGGATGCCCCGCACGCCCACAGCGGTGCGGCCCATGACCCGGACGTCGGTCTCAGCAAAGCAGATGGCCTGTCCGTCGTGGGTGGCAATGAGAATGTTCCGGGTGCCGTCGGTCTCCCGCACGGTGATGAGCTCGTCCCCTTCCTCCAAGGTGATAACCCTAAGGCCGTTGTTGCGCAGGTTGCGCAGAGCGTCCATGGCAATGCGCTTGACCGTGCCGTTGCGGGTCATCATCACCAGGTAGCGGTCCTGGGCGGTGAGGTCCCGGGTGTGGATCATCTCGGTGACCCGCTCGTCCCCGTCCACCTGGAGGACGTTTACAATGTTGGTGCCCCGGGCGGTGCGGCCCGCCTCGGCAATCTGATAGCCCTTCTTGCGGAACACCCGGCCCTTGTCGGTGAAGAAGAGAATCCAGTCGTGAGTGGAGGCGGTGAACACGGTGTTCACATAGTCCTCCTCCCGGGTGGCCATGCCCTTCTTACCCATGCCGCCCTTGCCCTGGGCAGCGTACTCGCTGGCAGAGGTGCGCTTGATGTAGCCGTTGGCGGTCATGGTGAACACGCACTGTTCCTCCACAATCAGGTCCTCAATGTCCAGGTCGTCCTCGGCAAAGCCGATCTCGGTGCGGCGCTCGTCGCCGTACTTGTCCCGAATCTGGATGAGCTCCTCTTTCAGCACGCCCCGCAGCATGGTCTCATCGCTGAGCAGCTGGTTGTAGTAGGCGATGCGGGCCTGGAGCTCGTCGAACTCGGCCTGTAACTTCTCCCGGTCCAGACCCTGCAAGGCCTTCAGGCGCATGTCCAGAATGGCCTGGGCCTGCACGTCGTCCAGCCCGAAGCGCTCCATCAGCTTCTCCTTGGCGTCGTCATAGCTGGAGCGGATGATGCGGATGACCTCGTCAATGTTGTCCTGGGCGATGAGCAGGCCACGCAGCAGGTGGGCCCGCTCCTGGGCCTTTTTCAGGTCGTACTGGGTGCGCCGGGTGAGCACTTCCTCCTGGAAGGCGATGTACTCGTCCAGAATCTGGCGCAGAGTGAGAATCTTGGGCTGCTTCTGGTTGTTCACCAGAGCCAGCAGAATGACGCCGAAGGTGGTCTGCATCTGGGTCTGGGCAAACAGTCGGTTCAGGGTGACCTGGGGGTTGGCGTCCTTTTTCAGCTCGATGACAATACGCATGCCCTTCTTGCCGTCGGACTCATCCCGCAGCCCGGAGATGCCCTCCAGCCGCTTGTCCTTCACCTGGTCGGCGATGTTCTCCACCAGACGGGACTTGTTGACCTGGTAGGGCAGCTCGGTGACGATGATGCGGGTGCGGCCGTTGCCGAACTCCTCCCCCTCCGGAACGGCTTCCCCAAC
>CABPXX010000346.1 GCA_902461475.1 uncultured Eubacteriales bacterium
GCTGGTGGACCCCCGAGAAGTGACCCGCCAATGCGCCCGGAGGCGTCCAGGCCGCTCCAGTCGGAGTACCCGTTGCCGTTGAGGTAGCGCTGACGGGTCATGATCTGGGTGTTCATGGCCGCCTCGCCGTCCTTGCGGGTGGCCTTGCTGCTGCCCTCATAGTCGCCCCACTCTCGGGTGAGGAAGGGTTTGTTGGGGTCGTAGTCCACCCAGTCCGCCGGGTTGTCGCTCCACTGGGTGTCCTGAACCTTGTAGCACACGTCGTACAGTTCCCCGTGGTATCCGTAGTCTGCGGCGGTAAACAGCTGATCGCCGGGATACTCCTCATGGGCCGCCTGGGTGGCCTCCCGGGCCCACTCCTCGGAGTAGTTGGTCTCGTTGAGGGAGGTCTCCCACAAAATCACCGAGGGCCGATTCCGGTCCCGGCGAATCATCTCCCGGGTGTCCCGGAGGGTGTTGTCGTAGAACTCTTGGGAGTTGGTGAAGTTCTGCCACCCCGGCTGGCACTCGATGACCAGCAGGCCCAGCTCATCGCAGGCGTCCAAAAAGGCCGGGTCCTGGGGGTAGTGGGTGGCACGCACGGCGTTGAAGCCGTTTTCCTTCATAATCACTGCATCCCGGTACTGCATGGAGTTGGGGGCGGCGTCTCCTACGTTCTGGAAGGACTGGTGGCGGTTGGCGCCCCGCAGATAGATGCGCTCTCCGTTGAGGTAGAAGCCGTCGGATTTGTAGGCGATTGTGCGGATTCCGGCGTGGTTCTCCACCTCGTCCACCTGCACCCCGTCCTCATACACCTGGGTCACCAGCTGGTACAGGTACGGGTCGTCCACGCCCCACAGATTGGGGTCATCCACCGTCATGTCCTGCTCAAAGTGGACCCCTGTCCTGAGGGAATCTCCTGCTGGGCAGAGGTGCTCTCCGCCACCACGTTGCCGCCGTAGTAGTGGAAGTCCAGGTTGCCGTCCGGCTTGCCGGGCGGGGTGTCGGGGTTGTCCGCATTGGACACCCGCACGGCCAGCACGTTCTCCTGGCCCCACAGCACCTTGTCGGTGATGTCGATGGTGAAGCCGATATACCCGCCGTTTCGGGTGTAGATTTTCTCTCCGTTGAGGTAGATGTCGCTGTCTGTCATCACACCTTCAAATTTCAGCTGGAGCTTCTTGCCCTGATAGGACTCGTCCAGAGTGAAGTACCTGCGGTACCAGCCCACCCCCTTGTACACGCCGTTGGTGGTGTTGTTGTGCTTTTTCTCCAGGCGCATGACATGGGGAATGGTGACGTCCACAAATCCGCTGTCGTCAAAGGAGACCCCTTCCGCTCCTGCCAGGTCCCCCCGGTAAAAGCCCCAGTCCTGATTGAAGTTCAGGGTCTCCCGCATTTCGGCGGCAGTTTGCCCTGTCTCTGGAGCCTGGGGCGGGGTGATGGCCTGGGCAGGTAAGGTCCCGTAGGACGTCAGCAGCCCCGCCGTCAGGGACAGCGCGCCTACCCACGCTGCCATTCGTTTGGTTCGTGCTCTCATGGATTTCTCTTCCTTTATTGTTAAGCATTCAGCAAAAACTGTCAATTTGCCTTTTTACTAAAAAAACACCATTTCTTCCGTGAAAAGACACAGAAAGGCCCGAGAAATACAAAATATTTTTTGTACACTTAAAATAAATTTTGTACCTCTCTAGGCAGTGGAAGAGGCCAACGGCACATTGCCGTCGGCCTCTTCCGGTCGCGTATAGAGAGATAGAAGGAAGGAACAAGAGAAACGCCTAGCGATTAGTTGCGCTCTTTACGGCGCACCACCCACAGGGCAGCCCCGCCGGACAGAGCCAGAGCGGCGGCCCAGGGCAGCAGGGAGGCGGTGTCCCCTGTCTGGGGCACGTTGTTCTCCGGCTGCTGGGTGGCTTCGGGCTTCTGAGAAGCCTCGGGTTG
>CABPXX010000347.1 GCA_902461475.1 uncultured Eubacteriales bacterium
CCCGCTGCATAGCCAGCATCCGACAGTTCAGAATGTCCAGTTGGTCGATCTCCTCCGCCTCTGCCCAGGCCACGCTGTAGCTCACCGCCTGCTCCCGAATGAGGTCAAAGAGCAGGTCCCGCCGCCGGGGCGTCACCTTCTTGGAGTCATTGAGATAGGGCAGTTCCACCCCCTGGGGGAGAATCACCGCCGCAGCGTACACCCGACCGGCCAGGGGTCCGGCTCCCGCTTCGTCCACCCCAGCCAGGTGCTCAATCCCCGACTGGGCACGAATCTGGGCATCCCACTGGTAAAGGTCGATGCGTTCCTCCCCGTTATTCATGGATATCCTCCGGCCGTTCCAGTGTAAAGCGTCCAAGCTTGCCACCTCGGAACTCATCCAGCAGCACTCGGGACATCCGTTCGGTGTCCACCTCACCGCCGGAAATCAGCATGCCGCGCTTGCGGGCGGCCATCTCCAGCAGCTCCCAACCGGCCTTTCCCTCCAGGTCTTTGAGCTTGTAACGCTCCTCCAACACGCCGGGATAATGGGCGCTCAAAAGGTCCATCAGGCCGCAGGCCAGCTCTTCGCCGTCCAGAATCTCGTCTCGCACAGCGCCTGTAAAGGCCAAATGCATGCCAGTGGTCTCGTCCTCAAATTTGGGCCAGAGAATGCCGGGGGTGTCCAGAAGGTCCAGGCCCTGGTCGATGTTTACCCACTGTTTGCCACGGGTGACGCCGGGGCGGTCCCCCGCCTTGGCAGACTTTCGGCGGGCCACCTTGTTGATGAAGGTGGATTTGCCCACGTTGGGCACGCCTACCACCATCACGCGCACGGGGCGCCCCACCTGGCCCTTGGCTCTCCATGCCTCAATCTTCTCCCGCAGGGCCTGCTTGACCACGTTGGAAAACTGGCTGACCCCCTTGCCGCTCTTGGCGTCGGTCTCCAGCACCGCATAGCCCTTTTGCTTAAACCAGGCCATCCACTGGGCGGTGACCTTGGGGTCTGCCTGATCGGCCCGGTTGAAGATGATCATGCGGGGGCGGTCCCCCACCATGGAGTCAATGTCCGGGGTTCGGCGTGATGGTGGGTTCTGGCGGGAGATGGGAATGCGGGCATCCACCACCTCCGCCACCATGTCCACGAACTTCACGTCCTCCTCCATCTGGCGGCGGGTCTTAGTCATATGTCCGGGATACCATTGGATGTTCATTGTGCTCCCCTTTCTCTGGGAGCGTTTCTCCCAGTGCAGATCTTCTATCTATTATACTAAAGATTTGTCCTATGGGAAAGTGGGAATACAAAAAAAGGAGCGGAAATTCCGCTCCTTTTCTCGTGCAAACTGGTGCAATTACAGATCTTCCTTGACCTTAGCAGCCTTACCGACGCGGTTGCGCAGGTAGTACAGCTTGGCGCGGCGAACCTTACCGTGACGGACGGTCTCCACCTTCTCGATGGTGGGAGCGTGCAGGGGGAACACCTTCTCCACGCCCACGCCGTAAGACACACGACGCACGGTGAAGGTCTCCTCGATGCCGCCGTGCTTCTTGGCGATGACGGTACCCTCAAACACCTGGATACGCTCACGGTTGCCTTCCTTGACGCGGATGTGCACGCGAACGGTGTCACCCACGTTGGCCACGGGGGCCTCGGCCTTCAGATACTTCTGGCTAAATTGCTTCAGCTGTTCCATTGATATTTCCTCCTAGTATTCAGGCGTTCGTGCGTCAAAGTGTCATGCGCAGAGGACCACCCTTATTTAAGACCGAGTTATTTTACCATAGCGACAGAGAGAAAGCAAGTCTTTATTTCCCTTTTTTTCTTCTCTTTGTCTTCCACCACCCCAGGGTCTCCCGGCGCACCACCCCCCAGAACAGCCACGTGGAGGTGAGCAGCAAGGTGAGGTTGGCATAGGTGCCCATGACGATGGCTCCCACTC
>CABPXX010000348.1 GCA_902461475.1 uncultured Eubacteriales bacterium
TGGACCACTTGCCGCTCTCGTTGGCGGGGGTGGAGGTGGCATCAAACTTGGCGGCATTCTCGGGCATAGCGCCGTTCACCAGCTGGCTCTGCTTGGCCACCAGCACGGAACCAGCCTTCTCCTGGGTGGCATACCAGGTCAGGTTCATCTGGCTGTTGTCAGCGCCCATGGACAGGTTCACGTCGCTGAGCCGGATAGTCTGGTCGGCGTCCACCTCGGACACGCCCTGGAGTACCGGACGTCCCTGGTCGTTCATGGCCCACACGGTGTCAAAATCCCAGCCAATGGCCTGGTAGGTGGCCTGCTCTTGCAGCTGCTGGGCGGTTTTGTCCTGGCCGTTTTTGTTGTTGGCCGCACCGCCGGACACGATCTGACCGTTGATGGTGATGTCGGTACAGGCCAGGTTGTTCTGATACACGGTGGCCTCGTCCACTCCATTGTTTCGGCCACAGATGCGGGCCAGGTTGTTGCCGCCGGTGAGGGAGCCGCTAAGGGCCACGTTGCCGATCATGCGGGTGCCTGCATAGGCATAGCCGCTGATGATGCCCATGTTGTTGACATTGGAGGAGAAGTCTCCGGCTGCGTAGCAGTTCTCCACGGTGGCCGAGCCATTGACATTCCAGGAGGTGATGCCGCCGGTCTCATAGTTGGAGTGGAGGGTGCCCATGAAGTAGCAGTTGCGGATGGTGTTGTAGTTTTCCGACACCAGGCCGCCGTTGCGGTGGCCGCCGGAGACGTGGCCCAGGGCGTAGCATTGCTCAATGGTGCCGTAGTTTTTCACACACAGGGCGGCACGCCAGCTGTTGTCGGCGGTGTAGGGGCCCTCCATGTACACCCCAGACAGCCCCAGCTGACGGATGGTCCCGTTGTTGGTGAGAATCAGAGCGGCGGAGGCATCCATGCTGGTGACGGTGAGGCCGGAGATGGTGTGGCCATTTCCGTTGAGGGTGCCGTCCAGTTTGGCGATGGGGGTAAACTCCCCGGTGAGGGTCAGGTCGGCGGTGAGGTTGAAGGTGGCGGCGGGATGCTGGCGGATGAGGTCCAGGTCGTCCACGCTGTCAATCTCAAAGACCATGGAGGACTCGTCCTCGTACACCACTTCCTCCTGGGTCAGGCGCACCACATAGCCGCCGCCGGAGCGAATCTGGGCGGTGAGGGAGTCGGCGGAGGTGACCTGCTCCACCTTGCGGCGAATCTGGGTGGCCACATTCATGTTGTCATAGTAGATGTCGGCGTACCAGTCCCCTTCGCCCAGAAAGCTCAGGTCGAAGGTGAGCTCACGGCTGCCGTGGTCGGCGTTCTGCACCGCCAGATACCAGTCCTCGCCGCTACGGCGGAGGAAGGCGGCCACGTCACCCAGGTCGGACTGCTCCAGCACGATGGTCTCATCCCACACCGTGGGCAGGTTTTTGATGAAGTCGGTGTACACCTGGTCCACCATGTTCTTGGGGTTCTCACTGAGCTGGAGGTAGCTGGAGGTCATGATGACGGTGTTGGCCAGCATATGTACCCAGCTGGCAGAGCCCAGCTTGGAGGAGTTGGAGAAGTTCATGGGGGTGTAGTCTGCTCCGCCAGCCAGCAAGCGGGTGAAGGGGAGAATGGCGTTTTCGTTGGGGTTGCACTGATACTGCATACCACGGATGGCCTCACGGGTCATCTCGTTGGGGTAGGTGCGGGCCAGTCCGGTGGGCTTCATGGGATTGTGGTAGCTGACCATGATCTGATACTCTGCGGCCAGCCGGGTGAAGTCCTCATAGAAGCTGACCTTGTCGGGGGACTCGCTGTGGATGTGGTCGATCTTCACGCCCACCACGCCCGCATCCTTGCAGGACTGGAGGAAGGCCCGGGCGTTTTCCTCCACATACAGCCCGCCGGGATAGCGACTGGTGGGGGCGTCC
>CABPXX010000349.1 GCA_902461475.1 uncultured Eubacteriales bacterium
GTGTTGTTCTTCTGATCCCGGCGCAGCAGCTCCAGCTGACTCTGTCCCTGGTGCACCTGCTGCTCCAGGTCGCTCTGGGCCCGCCGAATCTCCTCGGCCTGCACCTCATGCTGCTGCATCTGCTGGGCATATCCTTCCGCCTGCTTGTAGAGTCCCTCCAGCTCCTGCCGCAGGGTCTCCCGGTGGGCGGTGGCGGTGTCCAGGGCGGTTTTCAGCTGGATGCTGCTGGAGCGCCGCTGCCCCCGCTGCTCCAGCCACAGGGAGATCTCCAGACCCCGCAGCTCATCCCGCATCACCAGATATTTTTTGGTCTTCTCCGCCTGCACCCGCAGGGGTTCCACCTGAAGTTCCAGCTCGCCGATTTTGTCGTTGATGCGCACCAGGTTTTCCTCGGTACGTTGGAGCTTCCGCTCCGCCTCCTCCTTGCGGTGGCGGTACTTGGAGATGCCCGCCGCTTCTTCAAAGACCTCACGCCGGTCCGAGCTCTTCACCGACAGAATCTCGTCGATCTTGCCCTGGCCAATGATGGAGTAACCCTCCCGGCCCAGGCCGGTGTCCATAAACAGCTCATTGATATCCCGCAGGCGGCAGGAACGGCGGTTGATGTAATACTCACTCTCTCCGGAGCGGTAGTACCGCCGGGTCACCGCCACCTCCTGCTCCTCCAGGTCCAGCAGGTGCTGGCTGTTGTCCAGCACCAGCGTCACCTCTGCAAACCCCAGGCTCTTGCGCTTGGCGGTGCCGTCAAAGATGACATCCTCCATCTTGTTGCCCCGGAGGGTACGGGTGGACTGCTCCCCCATCACCCACCGAATGGCGTCGGCAATATTGGATTTTCCCGATCCGTTGGGGCCCACAATCACGGTGATATCGGCGCCAAAGGTCAACACCGTCTTCTCCGGAAAGGACTTAAACCCCTGGATCTCCAGCGCTTTTAAATACAATCCTCGCACCTCGCATAAAAGGTCTGCTTCTGTCCTGCCCAATCCATGGATTCGCAAGACAATACGTATTGATTGTATCATTATTCCCCCCTTGTTGCAACCGTTTCCCCCGTTTTTTCTATTCCACGCAAAAGGGGTGGCCCCACCGGGCCACCCCTTTTTGTGCGCAAATTACCGTGCGCCGTTGAATTCGTCGTAGAACCGATCGTGCACCACCTGCACAGCCCGGTCGGCGTCGCAGCTGTCCACCAGCACAGAGACCTTGATCTCACTGGTGGAAATCATATTGATGTTGATGCCCGCATTGAACAGAGCCTCGAACATGGTGGCAGCCACGCCGGGGTTGTTGATCATGCCAGCGCCCACAATGGACACCTTGGCGATGTTGTCCGAGACGTCGATGTGGTCGAAGGCGATTACATCCCGATTCTCCTCCAGCAGCTTCTGAGCCAGTTCCATGTCGCTCTTGGCCACGGTGAAGCTGATATCCTTGGTCTCGCTGCGGCCAATGGACTGGAGAATGATGTCCACGTTGACGTTGTTCCGGGCCAGCAGAGAGAAGATTTTAAAGGCGATACCCGGGGTATCCTCCAGGCCCACCAGAGCCAGACGGGCAATGTTCTTATCCTTGGCCACACCGCTGATATGAGACTTTTCCATGCGCTTGACTACCTCCTTGACTTTTGTACCGGGTGCATCGGTGAAACTGGAGAGCACCTCCAGCCGGACGTCGTAGCGTTTGGCCATTTCCACCGAGCGGTTGTGCAGGACCTGAGCGCCCAGTGAGGCCAGCTCCAGCATCTCTTCATAAGTAATTTCTTCCAGTTTCCGGGCATTGGGCACCAGGCGGGGATCGGCGGTGTACACGCCGTCCACGTCGGTGTAGATCTGGCACAGGTCGGCGTGGAGCGCGGCCGCCAGGGCCACTGCGGATGTGT
>CABPXX010000350.1 GCA_902461475.1 uncultured Eubacteriales bacterium
CCTCCGGTGATGAGATAGGCGTGGGAGAGGGTCTGGGGTAAGTCCATCACAGCCGTTCAAACCGTTCCACATCCACCACGAACACGGTGGCACCTCCCACGGTGACCTCCACAGGCATGGTGGGGATGTACCCATAGGTCATCTCAGAGGCGGTGGGGATGAGCTGCTTGCGGCTGTGAGAGTACTCCCGGATGATGTCCATCACTGCCTGCACCTTTTCGTCCTCCACGCCGATGAGCAACGTCACGTTGCCCGCCATCAAAAAGCCGCCGGTGGTGGACAGACGGGTGGACGAAAACCCTTTCTTGGACAGGTTCTGGGTCACGGTACCCACGTCGTCATGGTTGATGATAGCAATGATCAATTTCATAGGATCTCCCCCTTACGTTGAGTCAACGATGGACCACTTTGATATACTCAGTATTATATCCTATTTGGGCCAAATAGGCCAGATGTTTTTTGTCTACTTTTTCACCAGGGGCTACCACGGGGATGCCAGGGGGATAGGGGGCCAGCTGCTGGGCGCACACTTCCCCCTCCGCCTGGTCCCAGGCCACCTCTTTCGTGGGGGCAAACAGGGCCTGACGGGGGCTCATGAGCTGCTGGGGCGGCAGGGGCGGCGGGGGCAGAGGAGAGGCCCCGCCCAGGTCCACCCCCTCCAGGGCGGCGGTGAGGGCGGCCACCGTTTGGGGGCCGTCGGCACAGGTGAAGATGAGCACCACGTGGCCACTGTCCGCCATCTCGTAATAGATTCCCCGGTCCATGAGGGTTTTCGCCACCCCGTAGCCGTCCCTACATTTCAGCACCAGCCGGGTGGGGTCCAGCTCCACACCAACCGGGCGCAGGGCGGGAAAGGCGGCCCGCAAGTTTTCCACAAGTTGCACGGTTTCTGTGTAAGCTCGCCGCCCGTCCCCCTCCAAGTAGTCCCGCACCACATCCAACGCCGCCATCATCACATAGTTGGGGGAGGAGGTGCCGTAGAGGGAGGCCGCCCACCGCAGCTGGTTGGCGGTGTATCCCTGGGCCAGGAGCAGGGCAGTCTGGCCGGGAGCAGGGAGGGTCTTGTGGGCGGACACCACCACCACGTCGGCACTCTGATACCCGGTGTATCCCAAGAAGGGCAGGTGGGCTCCATGGGCCCCGTCCACCATGAGCTTGGCCCCGTGGGCGTGGCAAATGGCGGCAAGGACGGGAATATTCGACAACACGCCGTAATAAGTCGGCGAGGTTATACACACCGTTTTAATATTTGGGTGGGTTTCCAGGGCTTGGGCCACGTCCTGGGGCTGGATGGGCCCGGTGACTCCCTCCTCTTCCAGCCAGGGTCGGGGGAGATAGTGGGGAGTGAGGTCTAAGAGGGCCAGGGCGTTGAACACGGAGCGGTGGGACCCCCGGTCCAACAGCACCTCCCCGCCCGTCCCGGCAGTGAGGGCCAGGGCGGCGTGGATGCCCTGGGTGGAGCCGCCGGTGAGAAAGAGGCAGGACTCCATGCCCACGGCTTTGGCCCACAGGGCCTGGGCCTCCGCGATGGGGTCGTCCTCCTCGGGGTCGAAGAGGTCCCCGGTGGCGGGGTGCTCGGTGACGTCCAGATGGGCGGGCCAGAAGTCCAGACCCGGGGCGGGATGGCCGTGGTGGCCGGGCATATCCAGGCGGGTGAGGGGGAGCTGGGACAGCTCCACCAGGCGGTCGTAGAGGGGGGTTGGCATGGGTTTCACTTCCTTGCGTAAATGAATCGTGAAGAATGCAGGGATTGGGTGCTAAGTATCAGGCTCCCTTGTGTAAAGGGAGCTGTCACCGAAGGTGACTGAGGGATTGTCTGTGTAGGCCAGCGAGAACGATGCAGCAAAATAAGGGGGCTGGGCC
>CABPXX010000351.1 GCA_902461475.1 uncultured Eubacteriales bacterium
CTTCCGGTGGCCTCACTGCTGAAGGGTTCGGACACCGGCTGCGTGCCCTTGGGGTTCTCCCCCACCACGGTGGGCAGCACTTGGGTCTCCTGATAGAGCTGGAATTCAATCAGAGCGGAGTCCTGGCTGGTGCTGCAGTAGTATTTGTTGCCTGCGGTACTGCCGTGGGTGAGGTAGTTGCTGCCATTGGAGAGGGTATAGGTGCCGCTTTCCTCGTGGAAGGTGATGTCCACCCGCACCGGCTGGTCTGAGGTGTTCACATGTCCGTTGACGGCGGTGGTCTGGCTCAGATCCAGATAGCGGTTGCTGTCCAGACTCTTGATGTTGTAGCCGTCGTCTCCCTCTCGCTTCTCAATGGTCCACAGCTGCCGGGAAGATGCAAAGTTGGAAGCCAGGCTGAGGGCGTCGTTGGCGGATGTCCCGGTGACCTGGTCTGTCTTTCCGGTCCCCGTATGGTAGAGAATGCTGCGGGTGGTGTTGTAGAAAATGGCGTAGGTTTCGCCTGCATCCACGCCGTCCCGATCTCTCAGGTACTGGACGCTTCCCTCGCCCAGATCGCCATCCACAATGGCAGACCGGGATGATGCACCGGAGATATCACGTTCTCCTGTGGCGCGGGCCGGGGGTGCGGTCAGACAGCAGCTGAGCAGGAGACTGGCTGACAATGCAGTGGCCGCGATGCGCTTAGACATTGGTATTTTGTTCATAACACATCCTCCTTGTACATGTGCTTCTCTCTGTATTGCACAAAACTATCATACCAAAAAGCGGACTTCGGGTCAAGGAGATTGGAAGAGATTGGTGTAGAAGGAGAAAAAACCAGGAGCCCGACCATCGGTCAGGCTCCTGGAAGGAAACGGAGGGGTTAGAGCATAAAGTCTTCTTTTTTCAGGTGGGAGAAGTTGGCCACCACGGGCTTTTTGGGCACACGCTTTAAGGGGTCATACCGGAAGGCACGGCAAGCGCCGCCTGGGTCCACCACGCCTTTGCGGGAGCACAAAATCTGCTCTTCATCCAGAGCCACACCTCGCTTGCAGTAGAGGCAGCGGGGTTCAATATTTTTTTGAAACAGCATAGCAAGTCTCCTGTTCTTCCGAGATCCTCCTCAGTATACACCAAACGCCCGCTATTTTCCACCTGTTTTTCCAGACAAAAATCGACACAGAGCAACAAGGGCCATCCAGCAGAGCACGGCGGTGGCCAGGGTTACCGGGAGGATGTGGCGGAAATCCAGTTGGGTGAGGGTCTGGGTCTGGGACGTGAGATAGTACGAGACCGGATAGGTGAGGGGGAAGAGGGTGGTCACCAGGTAGGTGAGGGCGGCGGAGATGAGGCCATGGAGGAATTTGCCCAGCAGATAGGTGCGGGCAGAAAGGCCACTGTCAATGAGGAAGCACAGCACCTGACAGTGGACGGACAGCCCGGCCCAGCCCAGCATAAAGGCGGCCATGGAGATGGACCCGGCGGAACTGGCCACGCCGCCCAGGGAGGACACCCCGGAGGTGAGCTCCAGCAGGCCCGCCACCAGCTGGGGAGCATAGCGGGAGGAGACCCCCACCAGAGAGAGCAGCCGGGCAATGGCGGTGAATACTCCAAAGTAGGACATAAGCTGGAGGAGAGCGGAAAAGAAGATGACAAAGGCACAGATGTTCAATAGATTGGAAAAGGAGCGCACCACCCCATTGGTGAAGGCGGCGGGAATGGTGGTGGCGGCAATGGGCTTGGGATAGCTGGTTGCCTTGGCCCGTGGGTCCTCGTGGCCGTAGAACCGAAAGAGCAGGCCCGTGAGGAGGGAGGCGACACAGTGGGAGGCGTAGAGCAGCAGGCCAATCTGGCCGCTGCCAAAGATGCCAGCCCCCA
>CABPXX010000352.1 GCA_902461475.1 uncultured Eubacteriales bacterium
GGCCCCACCTGTCTGGCCGGGGACGTGGTGGGGGACTACTCCTTCGCCCAGCCCCTGAAGCGGGGGGACCTGGTGGTGTTTGGGGACATGGCCATCTACACCACCTGTAAAAATAACACCTTCAACGGCATGCCCCTGCCCGACCTCTGGCGGCTGGACCCCCAGGGCGGGCTGGCGCAGCTGACCCAGTTCG
This sequence comes from uncultured Eubacteriales bacterium, assembly GCA_902461475.1. Classification (GTDB taxonomy): domain Bacteria; phylum Bacillota; class Clostridia; order Oscillospirales; family Oscillospiraceae; genus Enterenecus. The sequence continues at coordinate 194 of CABPXX010000352.1, forward strand.
GATATCACAACTTCAAGGCCCGGTTGGGCCGCTGAGAAGCACCCTCACACCCCAGGAGAATCCTCTCCTGGGGTGTGTTGCGTTCCCCCCTCCCTCTTGCCTTTTCGGCCTATCATCTGATATAATAGTCTGTCTTATCATGGGCAAATATCGCCCATCCTCCCACGGGGAGATGGGCCTGCGTATGGGATGTGAGGCAGATGGACAACATCATCTTAATTGGAATGCCCGGTTCGGGAAAGAGCAGCGTGGGCGTGGTCCTGGCCAAGACCCTGGGCTACGACTTTCTGGACGTGGATTTGCTCCTTCAGCAGCAGCAGGGGGCACTGCTGCAAGAGCTGTTGGATGAAAAGGGTGTGGAGTGGTTTCTGGACGCAGAGGCGGACGCCATCGCCTCGGTGCACTGTTCCCACACCGTCATCGCCCCCGGCGGCAGCTGCATCTGCCGGGAGCGGGCCATCGAACACATGCGCAGTTTGGGTACCGTGGTCTATTTGCAGCTGACGCTGGAGGAAGTGGAAGGGCGCATCCACAACATGGCCACCCGGGGCATTGCCCTCCAGCCCGGCCAGACCCTGGCCGACGTCTACGCCTACCGTACCCCGCTCTATGAAGCTTGCGCCCATCTTACCGTCCCCGTGCATAACCAGAGCCTGGCGGAGACGGTCGTATTCGTGCAACAGGCTTTGACGCAATACAAGTAAAGGAACGATCACATGAATTTCAAACAACTGGGTCTCATTGACCCCATCTTGAAGGCCCTGGCAGAGCAGGAGTACACCGCCCCCACTCCCATCCAGCAGGGCGCCATTCCCCCCGCCCTGGAGGGCCGGGACGTGCTGGGCTGCGCCCAGACGGGCACCGGCAAGACCTGCGCCTTTTCCGCCCCCATTTTGCAGCGTCTGTCCAAGAAGGTCCCAAACCCCCGGGTCATCCGGGCCCTGATCCTCACCCCCACCCGGGAGCTGGCCATCCAGATCCAGGACTCCCTGGTGTCCTACGGCAAGCACCTGCCCCTGAAGAGCGCCGTCATCTTCGGCGGCGTGGGTCAGCAGCCTCAGGTGGACAAAATCAAAAAGGGTCTGGACATCCTGGTGGCCACCCCCGGCCGCCTGTTGGACCTCCACGGCCAGGGCCTGCTGGACCTGAGCCACATTGAGATTTTCGTCCTGGATGAAGCCGACCGGATGCTGGACATGGGCTTTATCCACGACGTGCGCCGGGTGCTCAAGCTGCTGCCCAAGAAGAAGCAGACCCTCTTCTTCTCCGCCACCATGCCCCCGGAGGTCATGGAGCTGGTCAACGCCCTGCTCCACGACTACGCCCGGGTGGCCGTGGACCCGGTGTCCTCCCCGGTGGAGGTCATCGGCCAAAAGCTGTTCTACGTGGACAAGAACAACAAGACCAAGCTCCTGTGCCACCTCATTCAGAAGTGGGACATTCCCGCCGCTCTGGTGTTCTCCCGCACCAAGCACGGGGCCAACCGCATCGCCCGGGACCTGAATGCCCAGGGCATCACCGCCGCCGCCATCCACGGCAACAAGAGCCAGACCGCCCGGGTCCAGGCCCTCAACGACTTCAAGGCGGGGCGGGTACGGGTGCTGGTGGCCACCGACATCGCCGCCCGGGGGATTGACATCGACGAGCTGTCC
>CABPXX010000353.1 GCA_902461475.1 uncultured Eubacteriales bacterium
TTCCTTTTGCTCGGTCAAAAGGAACCAAAACCCGCTTAGGGCGTTCCCCCCTAAGGACCTCCCTGGGGTACTGGTTGGAATGTGCGCCTTCCTCTCTCCGGCCCTGGACAGTTCAGGTCACATAGATGGCGTAGACATTCTGTGGGTGGTGCCTGCTCCTCTGTAGGATGGTACTTCGATTCCCAGGTCCTTCCCCTGGTGAGCCGCTGTTCCCAGCGGTCGGAAGCCTGGCCCCCGGCGGCGGGAACGCTGCTTCTTCAGGGTAGGCCCTGGCAATCGAAGCGTGTACTATCAGAGGAGTCAACACAACCCGTAGAACGGCCAGCCATCTATGTGACCCCACCAGGACCAGGGCCGAAACTAGGAGGACGCAGGTGCATTCCGTACCGCGGGGTGGATTCCACAAGGCGGGGGAAGGCCCCGCCTTTGGTGGGTCTTTGGTGACTTTCTGCCCAGTCAGAAAGTTACCCCAGCGGAGCGTCCCCGGCTGGGGCGCTGGTTTGCGCCTGAGAAATCGGAGAAGGTCAAGCCCTCCGTCATGGCTGCGCCATGCCCCCTTGACCCAAGGAAGGCTTCCCTCCTGTATCTGGAAAAAGAGCATACAAGGTGTTTCACGTGAAACACCTATTTTTTCTTACACTGTGGTGGTTGAAAAAATCCTCACAAAACGGTATAATCAAACTCAGTTCTGTTTATCCTTTGAATGAAAAAAGGCGGGTTGTGTTATGTCAAAAGCCATTGCCATTGTTAACCAAAAAGGCGGTGTTGGAAAGACCACCACCTGTGTCAATCTGGCCGCGGCTCTGGGTCAACAGGGCCACAAGGTGCTGGTGTGCGACTTCGACCCCCAGGGCAACGCCACCTCCGGGTTCGGTGTGGACAAGTCCCACTCCCCCAGCGTGTACGACGTTCTGCTGGGCAACGCCCCCATGTCCAAGGCCATTGTGTCCACCACCTGGGCGGACGTGGTGCCCTCCAACAAGGCCCTGTCCGGCGCCACCGTGGAGCTCATCGGTATGGACCGTCGGGAGTATCGGCTGAAGGACGCCCTGGAGGAAGTGAAGGACAACTACGACTATATCTTCATCGACTGCCCCCCTTCCCTGGAACTGCTCACCCTGGACTCCCTGTGCGCCGCCGACACCCTGCTGGTGCCCGTCCAGTGCGAGTACTACGCCCTGGAAGGTCTCAGCGATCTGATGTACACCGTGCGTCTGGCCAAGCGCTCCCTGAACCCCAACCTGGATTTGGAGGGCGTGGTGCTCACCATGTACGACGGGCGCACCAACCTGTCCATGCAGGTGGCGGAGGAGGTCAAGCGGTACTTCCCCGGCAAGGTGTACGCCAGTGTCATTCCCCGCAATGTGCGCCTCTCCGAGTCCCCCAGCCACGGCAAGCCGGTGCTGGCCTACGACAAGTGGTCCCGAGGCGCCGAGGCCTACGAGGCCCTGGCGGAGGAGTTTCACAACAAGAACAAAGCCTGATGTTTCACGTGAAACATCCCATGAAATAGAAAGGAAGGGATAGCCACATGGCAAAAGTCAAAGGCGGCTTAGGCCGGGGCCTGGGCGCCCTCATGGGGGACGCCGCCCTCCAGACCCAAGAGGCGGGCTCGGTCCAGCTGCCCATCTCCCAGGTGGAGCCGGGCCTGAACCAGCCCCGGAAGCGGTTTGACGAGGAGTCCCTGGCCGACCTGGCGGACTCCATCCGGGAGCATGGCATCATCCAGCCCCTCACCGTCCGCCGACTCTCCACCGGATACTATCAGATCATCGCCGGGGAACGCCGCTGGCGGGCCGCCAAGCAGGCGGGCCTCAGCGAGGTGCCGGTGGTCATC
>CABPXX010000354.1 GCA_902461475.1 uncultured Eubacteriales bacterium
GCCCACCCCCCGGCTTGACCGTTCCGGGCCGCCTTCGCCGCCGCCACCGCCGCCGCCCCCATCTTTTCCCGCAGCTCGGGGGTGAGGGCCTTGGAGGGGGATTCCTCCAACATCTTCTGGTTGCGCCGCTGGATGGAGCAGTCCCGCTCCCCCAGCTGGATGACATTGCCCTGCCCATCGGCCATGATCTGGAACTCGATGTGGCGGGGGTTGACGATGAGCTTTTCCAGGTACATCTCGTCGCTGCCAAAGCAGGCGATGGACTCGCTGCGTGCCTCCTGGAACAGAGGGATGAGCTGGTCGGGCTCGTAGACCCGGCGCATGCCCCGTCCGCCGCCGCCGGCGGCGGCCTTGATGAGCACGGGATAGCCCATGGCGTCGGCCAGGGCCTTGGCCTGCTCGGGGGTGTCCACCGCTCCGTCAGAGCCGGGCACCACAGGCACCCCGGCCTGCTGCATCAGCTTACGGGCGGCGGCCTTGTTGCCCATGTTGCGGATGACGTCCCCGGAGGGGCCGATGAAGGTGATGCCCGCCTGAGCACAGGCGTCGGCAAAGTCGGCGTTCTCCGACAAAAAGCCATACCCGGGGTGGAGGGCGTCACAGCCCGTCTGCTTAGCCACGGTGAGAATGGCGTTCATATTTAAGTAGCTGTCGGCAGAGCGGGCGGGGCCAATGCAGTAGGCCTCCTCCGCCAGCTGCACGTGGAGGGCGTCGGCGTCCCCCTGGGAGTACACCACCACGGGCTGGATGTTCATCTCCCGGCAGGCCCGGAAGATGCGCTCGGCGATCTCGCCCCGGTTGGCAATGAGAATGCGTCGAAACATGCCGCTCACCCTTCCCGGTAGCGAATCAGGTTCTGGCCATAGGACACCAGATCTCCATCCTGGGCCAGTACCTCCTCCACCACGCAGTCACAGGAGGCCTTGATCTCGTTCATGGTCTTCATGGCCTCCACCAGGCACAGCACGTCGCCCTTTTGCACCTTCTGCCCCGGCTTGACGTAGGGCTCTTCCCCGGGGGCGGAGGCGGCATAGAAGGTGCCCACTAGGGGGGCGGTGACAAAGGTGCCCTCTTCCACAGGCTCTGCCACAGGGGCAGCAGCAGCGACGGGAGCGGCAGCAGGAGCCACCACAGGGGCGGCGGCCACCGTCACGTTCTTGCCCAGCTCCAGGGAAAAGTCCTTGCGGGTCACCTTGAGAGTGGTCAGCCCACTCTGGTCAAAACGAGCCATCAGCTCGTAAATTTCTTGATTGGTCATAGCTCCTCCTTTTGGAAAAAAGGCACCGGGGTCCCCGGTGCCATTGCTTTTCCTCTTTCGATTAGCCCTGGTGGCTCTCCAGATAGTTCACCAGGTCGCCCACGGTCTTCATCTGGGGCAGAGCCTCGTCCTCGATGGTCACACCGAAGGCCTCCTCCAGAGCCATGGACAGCTCCACAGCAGCCAGGGAATCGGCGTCCAGGTCCTCAGCCAGACGGGCGTCCATGGTCACCTTGTCGGCGTCACAGTTGAGGGTCTCCACAATGATGTCGCGAATCTGCTCGAAATCCATATTGACAGCTCCTTTAAATTTGTGTTTTTTGAATTTAGTTAAAATTATTTAAGTAAAATAATTTAAGTACATTGTAGCACCATCGCCCTCAAAGTCAAGGGGTGATTTTAAGTTTTACAGATTCATGCAGGTTCCATAAAGTTCGACGTTTCATCATAGTGGAGGTGCACAACAAAAATTCCCAGGTGGGGAAGTTGCTGGTTGCAAACTTCCCCGCCCCCTCTCCCTTTCGCGGGAGATTGCCCTTCTTTTTCTCCTTGGCACAGGCTT
>CABPXX010000355.1 GCA_902461475.1 uncultured Eubacteriales bacterium
CCGTCAGATTCCAGCGGCGGTCGTGCCGCTCCGCCCAGCCCCGGCGCTCGTACTCCTCCAGCTTCTGCTCGATGGGGTCGAAGTTCATGAAATACTCCCGCCGGTACTCCCACTCCTCAATGCCGTGGACGGTGCGCATGCGGAGCATCAGGTATTCGCTGCCCCGCTCGCGCCGGGTGATCTGCTCGGATTCATCCACCACCGCGTCTCCCTGGAGCATATGGTCAATGTACTGGTCCAGATCGGAGAGGAAGGAATACCGCCGCCCGCCGAAATCCGAGTGGGCCGCAGCGCCCAGTCCCATATAGGGGTGCCCCATCCAGTATTTCATATTGTGCCGGGACTGATAGCCCCGCTTGGCAAAGTTGGAGATCTCATACTGTTCGTACCCGGCCTCGGCCAGGCGCTTCACCGTCCACAGGTACAGGGCCGCCTGTTGGTCCTCGTCGGGCAGCTGCTCGCCTCGGGCCACACGCTGAGCCAGAGGAGTTCCCTCCTCCACCGTCAGCCCGTAGCAAGACAGGTGCTCCGGGTTGAGAATCAGCGCCTTTTCCACCGTCTTGTGCCAGCTCTCCTCGGTCTGCCCCGGCAGGCCGTAGATCAAATCCAGGTTCAAGTTGGTAATTTTGGCCCGGCGCACCGCCGTCACCGCATCCACCACCTGGCGATAGGTGTGGGGACGGTGTACGGCCTGCAGCTCCTGGTCACACCCAGACTGCATCCCCATGGAAATGCGGTTCACACCCGCTCGGCGCAGGTGACGCAGCATCTTCTCATCCACGCTGTCCGGGTTGGCCTCGATGGTGATTTCCACATCCTTGGACAGGGTGAAGCGGCGTTTGATGGTGTGCAGCAGCTCCACCAAGCGCTTTTCTCCGTACCAGGTGGGGGTGCCCCCTCCGATGTAGATGCTGTTAACGGAAAAACTGCGGGCCGCCTCCGCACTCTCCACAATGTGGCGCAGGAGCGCTTTTTGGTAGTCGTCCATCCGGTCTTCCCGCCCTGCCAGCGAGTAAAAATCACAGTAATCACACTTGCTGCGGCAAAATGGAATGTGTAAATACAGTCCCAGGCACTCTCCCATACGCTCTCCTCCTGCGGGTGTTCATCTAATTTTATGATTATAGCACACACCAGGTATAGATTCAATGTCACTTCTTTCAATCTAGTTTTCATTATTATATTTAGTTATATTGACCTTGATATCACAAGGTGGATATGTTATAATTAGCTCCCAGAAAGGATGGTGTCACTATGGAACACGCACTCACACCTGACCCCTTTGACGCCCTGCCCCGTCCCCGGAGACGTCCCCAGGAGCATGGCCGCACGCCCTTCGACGGACTGCGCCCCTGGTCGGCCATCACCCACGGAATTGGTGCGGCGCTGGCCATCCTGGGCACGGTTCTGCTGCTGGTAAAGGCAGTGATCACCGGTGCTGACGCCTGGAAATTGGTCTCGTTCTCCATCTATGGAGCGTCCATGATCGGACTATATACCGCCTCCACCCTCTACCACTCGGTGCACACCACCGCCGCCAAGCGCATTGCGCTGGGAAGTACGACCACGCCTCTATTTACTTCCCTCATTGCGGGCACCTACACCCCGGTGTGTCTCACCGCCCTGCGGGGGCCTTGGGGCTGGTCCATGTTCGGTATTATCTGGGTCCTGGCCATTGCGGGGCTGGTGATGACCTTGGCCTGGATCAACTGCCCCCGTTGGCTCACCTCCACCATCTACATTGCCATGGGCTGGCTGGCATTGGTGGCCATCTATCCCCTCTACCTCACCTTGGGAATGTCCGGCGTGCTGTGG
>CABPXX010000356.1 GCA_902461475.1 uncultured Eubacteriales bacterium
CGGCTGGGGCAACCAGCACTTTGCCACCCCCACCCGCCAGGTGCCCCGGTTTGCCAAGGCCGGCCTGCCCGGCCAGGAGCGGGACGTCATCCTGGAGCTGAAGCTGCTGGCCGACGTCGGCCTGGTGGGCTTCCCCAACGTGGGCAAGTCCACCCTGCTGAGCGTGGTCACCCGTGCCCAGCCCAAGATTGCCAACTACCACTTCACCACCCTCTTCCCCAACCTGGGCGTGGTGCCCATGGAGGAGGGCCGCTCCTTCGTGCTGGCTGACATCCCCGGCATCATTGAGGGTGCCGCCGAGGGTGCTGGTCTGGGCCACGACTTTTTGCGCCACATTGACCGCTGCCGCCTGCTCATCCACGTGGTGGACGTGTCTGGCAGCGAGGGCCGGGACCCGGTGGAGGACTTCGACACCATCTGCACCGAGCTGGAGCAGTGGTCCCCCGAGCTGGCTTCCCGCAAAATGCTGGTGGCTGCCAACAAGGTGGACGTGATGGAGGACCACGAGCTGCTGGAGCGGCTGCGGGCCCACGTGGAGGCCAAGGGTTGCCGTCTCTTTGAGATGTCCGCCGCCACCCATCAGGGCACCAAAGAGCTGATGTACGCCGCCGCCGACGAGCTGGCCCACCTCCCCCCCATCCTGGTGTTCGAGCCCACCTTTGTGGAGCGTCCCCCCGAGGTGGACACCTCCGCCCCCCTGGAGATCACCCGGGACGACGACGGCACCTGGCTGGTGGACGGGCCCTGGCTGCGCCAGCTTATGGCCAACGTCAACTTCTCCGACTACGAGAGCCGCAACTGGTTCGACAAGCGGCTGCGGGAAGCGGGCGTCTTCGACCAGATGGAGGCCAAGGGCGTCACCGACGGCGACCTGGTGTGCCTGTACAACCTGGAATTCGAGTATCAGAAGTGAGAAAAACACCCTGGAAGCGATGGCTTCCAGGGTGTTTTTTAGTGTGCATTTTCATCAATAAACCGGGGTTCCAGCTTGGAATAGACAATCTTCTGGCTGGAGTACAACGAGAACTTGCCGCTGAGCAGGTAGCTGAGGGCACAGGCCAGGGCGAAAAATAGAAGCCCCTCACTGCCGAACAGCTCCACACTCAAAAAGATGCTGGCTAGGGGGCAGTTCACCACCCCACAAAAGAGTGCGATCATACACACCGCCGCCCCAAAGCCCGGGTCCACCCCCAGCAGCGGAGCCACGGCACAGCCGAAGGTGGCCCCCACAAAGAAGGTGGGCACGATCTCGCCGCCCCGGTAGCCCGCCCCCAGGGTGAGGGCGGTGAGCAGCAGTTTCAACGCAAAGGCCCAGGGCACATGCACGGTGCCCTCATTCACCGCCAGGGCGATGATGTGTCCCCCTGCCCCGTTGTAGTCGCCGCTGCCCTCCAGGAGGCTGATGACCACCACCAGCACGCCGCCCACCACGGCCCGCAGATAGGGATTGCGGAAGGTGTGGGCGTACCAGTGCCCGGTCTGGTGCACCACCACGCAGAAGGTGATGGCCAGCAGGGCGCACCCCACCCCCAGCACCCCGATCTGGGCCAGAGATGCCGCTCCCAGGGTGGGAATGGCGTCCAGGGTGTAGTGCTCCCCTTCCACCCCCAGCAGAACGGTGACCCCTGTGGACACCAGGGCGGTGAGCAGACAGGGGAAAAAGGCGGAGTAGTGGACGATACCCACGCTCACCACCTCCATGGCAAACACTGTGGCGGTGAGTGGGGTGCCAAACAGGGCGGCAAACAGGCCGCTCATGCCGCACATGACCTCCACATTCATCTGGCGCTCCCCCAGGTGCACTCGCTGGCCC
>CABPXX010000357.1 GCA_902461475.1 uncultured Eubacteriales bacterium
TGGTGCCGTATGAGCTTTGGTATCGGAGGGCCAAGAAACTGGCGGCCCAGGGGGAGTGGCTGGATACTCGGCCGTGGGGCAAGGTCGTCCGTTGGGTCCTAGTGGCGTATGTCGTCTTGTGGCTTACTGGAATTGTGGCTACCTTGGTGCTGAAGCCATGGGCCAATGCCCGCCTGTTCGTTATCGTCACTGGCCTATTGTTTGGAATCGGGTGGTGTTTGGTGTTGTGGATGCGGGATGTGCTGAGAAGGCGCAAGGCGTCCTGGAGCGCCAATGAGTTGGTGACATCGGCGGTGTACTTCTTCCTGGTCATGGCCTATGTCAGTGCCATGGCCTTTGGCTTTACACGCCTGAACTGGTTTTCACCCACTGCGGAAGACAGCTGGTGGAGCCAATTCCCCGATGGGCTGCCCCTGACGGTGGAGCAGCTGCAGGGAGATGTGGGGGACCAGGACTTCTTGGTAAGCCGAAATGGGGAGGAGTCCCTGGCGCTGGGGTATTATCAGGGGTGGCAGATCTCTGAGGCGGAGACTGGGCCAGAGGAAGACATGGACACCGTGATGTATACGGTGACCTTGGTAAAACTCCCCATTTTGTATGACCTGTGCCGGGACGAGATGCTGTGGGCGGATCATGAGCAGGTGGACCCGTCCTCTTGGCTGGCCCAGGAGACGTACAGAAAGACTAATGGGGGACATCTGAAAACCTATCTGCTGTGCTATCAGGACTGTGTGGTGGAGATCACCTTCGGCTGGGAGCCTACCCAGGAGCAGATGCAGCGGGTGGGCGAGACATTTGGAGGACTACAATGAGTAATAATAAGTCTTCGCATAACTATGAGTTTTTCTCACATACCAGCTGTGAGTTCTTTCCCTGTCATCCCACCCAGAACCCGGAGAATTTTAACTGCCTGTTCTGCTACTGCCCCCTGTATCTCATGGGGGAAACGTGCGGTGGGAACTTCACCTATACCCCGGAGGGTGTAAAGGATTGCAGCGCCTGTCTTCTCCCACACCGACGGGAGAACTATTCGTATATTGTGGGCAAGCTCATGGAAGGGGGAGAGAAGCTGTGAGAGAAGAACGGTTGGTGACAAATGAGATGGTCCGGCTGCCCCGGCGGGAGCGGGACAGCCACAAGGGGGACTACGGAAAGCTCCTGATTGTGGCGGGCAGTGAAGGGTACACCGGGGCTCCGGTGTTTGCCGCCCAGGGAGCACTGCGCAGCGGAGCGGGGCTGGTGTATCTGGGGGTGCCCCGGGAGATATATCCCATTGTGGCTGCCCGGTGCTCCAGCGCCATGCCCTTCCCGCTGCCCGACGATGCGGAGCAGTTGGTGGAGCGAGCCCACAGATGTGATGTGGTGCTGGCGGGCCCGGGGATGGGGCGCAGCCCACAGGCCCAACAGCTTGTTTTCCGCCTGATTGAAGAGGTGGAGGGACCACTGGTGCTGGATGCGGACGGCCTCAACGCTCTGGAAGGGCAAACCCAACGGCTCAGGGCTCGAACGGGGCTCACCGTACTCACGCCACACGATGGAGAGTTTGCCCGCTTAGCTGGATGTTCGCTGCCGCTTAACGACCGGGTGGAGCAGGCGGCTGAGCTGGCTCAGGACACGGGCTGCGTGGTGGTGCTCAAGGGCCACGAGACTCGCACTGTGGACTCCCAGGGCAGGGTGTGGCGCAACACCACCGGAAATCCCGGCATGGCCAAGGGGGGCAGCGGGGACATTCTGGCGGGGATGATTGCCTCACTGCTGGGTCAAAAACAGCTGACGGGATGTGTTTCCTGTCCCGAGGAGTTAGTGGCT
>CABPXX010000358.1 GCA_902461475.1 uncultured Eubacteriales bacterium
AAGCAGCGCTGCCCCACCCCGATGGAGGCGGCCAGAGCCACAGCCTCAGCGTCATCGGTGATGGCCATGAAGTCCAGGCCAGTGTACTGCTTGACGGCCTCAGCCATGGTCAGGCGGGGCCAGCCGGGGGTCAGGTCAATGTCGTTGCCCTGCCACTGAATCTGATAGGTACCCAGAATCTTCTGAGCGGCAGTGCTCAGCAGGTCCTCGAACAGGTCCATCATGTCGTGGAAGTCGGCATAGGCCTGGTACAGCTCCACGGAGGTGAACTCAGGGTTGTGCTTGGTGTCCATACCCTCGTTACGGAAGATACGGCCAATCTCGTACACGCGCTCCAGACCGCCCACCACCAGGCGCTTGAGGTGTAGCTCGGTGGCAATACGCATGTACATGTCAATGTCCAGGGTATTGTGGTGGGTGATGAAGGGGCGGGCGGTGGCGCCGCCGGAGATGGTGTTAAGCACCGGAGTCTCCACTTCCATATAGCCCCGGTTGTCCAGGAAGTCCCGGACGTGGCGGACGAAGGCCGAACGAATCTCAAAGGTGCGGCGCACCTCGGGGTTGATGATCAGGTCCACATACCGCTGACGGCAACGGGTCTCCACGTCGGTGAGGCCGTGGAACTTCTCCGGCAGAGGCAGCAGGGACTTGGACAGCAGGGTGATGGTGTGGGCCTTGATGGAGATCTCGCCCCGCTTGGTGCGGAACACATCGCCCTCCACACCCACAATGTCGCCGATGTCATACTTCTTGAACGCAGCCAGGGCCTCCTCGCCCACGTCGTCCACACGCACATAGAGCTGGATGCGGCCGCCGCCGTCCTGGAGGTCGGCAAAAATGGCCTTACCCATACCGCGCTTGCTCATGAGACGTCCGGCCAGGCGCACCACCTGGCCCTCCATGGCCTCGAAGTTGTCCTTCACTTCGTTGCTGTGGTGGGTGACGTCGTACTTGGTCACCTGGAAGGGGTCCTTGCCCGCTGCCTGGAGGGCAGAGAGCTTGTCCCGGCGAATTTGCAGCAGCTCAGACAGAGAGGGCTCGGCCTGTGCGTTCTGCTGGTTCTGGTTGTTGTGTTCCGACATACTTGTCTTCTCTCCTTCTATCTGTCCGTCTTCCGCTTAGCGCTGGATGCTGACGACCTTGTATTCAATGTTTCCGGCGGGGGCGTCCACAATCACGGTGTCCCCAATGCGCTTGCCCAGCAGAGCCTTGCCAAAGGGAGACTCCTCGGAGATGCGGCCATTCATGGGGTCGGCCTCCTGAGAGCCCACCACCTGGTAGGTCTCCTCCTCGTCCAGCATGGTGTCCATAACGGTGATCTTGCTGCCCAGACGCACGGTGTCGGGGTCGCTGTCGGCCTCCTCCTCGATGACGGAGCAGTTGGCCAGAATGTTCTCGATCTCGGCAATGCGGGAGTAGAGCTTGCCCTGCTCGTTCTTTGCCTCGTCGTACTCGCTGTTCTCGGACAGGTCGCCGAAGGAGCGGGCCTCCTTGATCTGGTCGGCCACTTCCTTCTCACGAACGGTCTTGAGGTAGTTCAGTTCCTGCTTCAACTCTTCCAAACACTCTGCGCTGAGCTTGTATTCCTTGGCCATGATGTTCATCCTTTCAACGATAAAAAATAGAAGCCGCAACAGATGGCAGCCCACAAAAAGTCCATTATATTATTATAGTTGTTCCTACGAATTATAGAGAGTTTCTCCCCAAATGTCAAGGGTTTTGGCAGAGGGAAATGGCTCCCTCTGCCAAATTCTCCACGCCCTCACACGCGGCTGCGCCGGACGCTGGCGGGCTTCTTTCG
>CABPXX010000359.1 GCA_902461475.1 uncultured Eubacteriales bacterium
CCAGGGTTTTAAACACGCAGGCAGGGTCCTGGCCCATACTTTGCGCCACACTCACCCCATCCGGGGCGGTCTCCCCGTCGTGGGGATAGGTGTGGCCCTGATAGGGTATCTTTTTCTGTTCCAGGACCCGCATGACGTTTGTTTTTGCTTCTTTTTTCTTTGCCATGGTATATCTTCAGTCCTTCTCTTTGAGACGAATAATCTGATCACGCAGCTGAGCGGCCAACTCGAACTCCAGCATGCGGGCCGCTTCTTTCATTTCCTTTTCCAGGCGGGCGATGGCGGCCTTGCGCTCGCTGTCGGTCAGCTTGCGGGAGCGCTTGGCGGTCTCCTCGCCCTCCTGGGCCACCGTCATCAGCTCCCGCACCGACTTGTGCACCGTCTTGGGCACAATGCCGTGCTCCTGGTTGTAGGCGTCCTGGATGGAGCGGCGGCGCTCCGTCTCGGCAATGGCCCGAGCCATGGAGGGGGTCACCGTGTCGGCGTACATGATCACCTGGCCCTGGGCATTTCGGGCAGCCCGTCCGATGGTCTGGATGAGGGCGGTCTCGGAGCGCAGGAAGCCCTCCTTGTCCGCATCCAAAATGGCCACCAGGGACACCTCGGGCAGGTCCAGGCCTTCTCGCAGCAGGTTGATGCCCACCAGCACGTCGAACTCGCCCAGGCGCAGGTCCCGGATGATCTCGGTGCGCTCCAAGGTGTCGATGTCGTGGTGCATATACCGCACCCGGATGCCCGCCCCTTTCAGGTAGTCGGTGAGGGTCTCCGCCATTTTCTTTGTCAGGGTGGTCACCAGCACCCGCTCGCTCTTCTGGGTGCGCTGGTTGATCTCCCCGATGAGGTCATCCATCTGTCCCTCGATGGGCCGCACCTCCACCAGGGGGTCCAACAGACCCGTGGGCCGAATAACCTGCTCCACCACCTGCCCGGACCGGGTGCGCTCGTATTCGCCAGGGGTGGCGGAGACGTACACCACCTGGTTGAGCCGTGTTTCAAACTCGTCAAACTTCAAAGGTCGGTTGTCGTAAGCACAGGGCAGCCGGAAACCGTAATCCACCAGGGAGGTCTTCCGAGCCCGGTCGCCGTTGTACATGGCCCGCACCTGGGGCAGGGTCACGTGGCTCTCGTCAATGAAGAGCACAAAATCTTTGGGGAAATAGTCCAGCAGGGTGTGGGGCGGGGAGCCCACCGGGCGGCCCTCAATGACCCGGGAGTAGTTCTCAATCCCCGAGCAGTACCCAATCTCCTGCATCATCTCAATGTCATACATGGTGCGCTGCTTGATGCGCTGGGCCTCGATGAGCTTGCCCTCCGCCTCAAACTGGGCCACCCGCTCCTCCAGTTCCTTATAAATTTCCTGGATGGCGGCGTCCATCTTCTCCTTGGGGGTGACGTAGTGGGTGGCTGGCCACACGGGGATGTTGTTCAGCCGCCGAATCACCGACCCGGTAAGGGCGTTGACCTCACTGATGCGGTCGATCTCATCCCCGAAGAACTCCACCCGCAGGGCGGTGTCCTTCCAGTAGGCGGGCCAAATCTCCACTGTATCTCCCCGGACCCGGAACATGTTGCGCTCAAAGGCGATGTCGTTGCGCTCGTATCGGATGGACACCAGCCGTTTGAGCAGCTCCGGGATGGGAATCTCCATCCCCACCCGCAGGGAGACCATCATGCTGGCAAAGTCCTCCGGCTCGCCCAGGCCGTAGATACAGGACACGGAGGACACCACAATGACGTCCCGCCGCTCCAACAGGGAGGCGGTGGCCGACAGGCGCAGGCCGGCCATCTCCCGTCACCGGTT
>CABPXX010000360.1 GCA_902461475.1 uncultured Eubacteriales bacterium
GAATCGGGTCGCCCTTTGACCCGATTCTGCATGTAGCGGGCTGCTTCTCCCTCTCGAAAATGCAAGCATTTTCGAGAATGTCGTTCACAATTTCTTCTCAAAAGATTCGTACTTTATCCATCACTCTCCCACAGGGGTCTGCTATGATGTACGTGTCGGGAAGAAGTGAATATGCTTTCATTGAACATCCTCCCTCTCTCTCTTTTCTCTTTCAAACAACACACAAAGCCGCCGGGATCCATACCCCGGCGGCTTTGTGCCGTTTACTTTTCCGATGGGTCCAGCGCCTCGTCCAGGCGGGCCATGCGCAGCGCCCGCAGCACCGCAAAGGCCAGCAGAGGAGCCAGCACGATGGCCACACCTCCGTTGAACAGGGAGGAGGGCACCTTGAGCACCGTGGCCACCCACGCCGCAGAGGCACTCATGCCCTCCAGCAGCATGGAGTTGTAGAAAAAGGTCTTGGCCAGATAGATGATGATATAACTCACCGCCGCGCACACGGTGGACACCGCCATAGCGGGATAGGTGGCCTTGCGGCGGAACACCGCCACAAACACCGCCCCGGCAATCACTCCGTACAGGCCCTTGGTGACAAAGGTGATGGGGGCCTCGGTGATGTAGAGCACATTGGTGCAGTCGTACAGGGCCGAGCCCAGACCGGCTGCCAGTCCGCCCCACCAGGGCCCCAGCAGAATCCCGCTGAGGGCGCACATGATGTTCCCCAGATGGAATCGGGAATAGCCCCCCACGCTCAGAGGCAACACCACTTCAATCTTACTTCCGCAAAACACCAGCGCCACCAGCAGGGCGGTGATCACCAGCCGCAGCAGCTTTTTGTGTTCTTGACGCATAATCTTCCACTCCTCTCCCGCCGCCCACGTTGACGGCGGCTGTTATTGAGTGGTATTATACTCCCATCTGACATCATGAAAATGGCCAGTTTTTATCTTTTTTATCAGGTCAGTTTGGAGGTGCCTATGGAATATCCCATTCACATGCCCGTCTTTGAGCCGGGTCATCCCCTGTATTTGCAGCTGTACCAGCACCTGGCCCGGGAGATTCAACAGGGCCGCCCGGGGCCTGGAAAGAAGCTACCCTCCAAGCGGCGGCTGTGCACCATGCTGGGGGTAAGCATGAGCACGGTGGAGGGGGCCTACTCTCTCCTTTTGGCGGAGGGGTACGTGAAAAGTCTGCCTCGCAGCGGCTATGTGGCCGCTCAGCTCCACGACGTGCCGGTGCAGTCTGTCCCCGACCTGCCCGCCCCTCCGGAGCCCCCCTCTCAGTGGCGGTATGACTGCTCCACCTCGGTGGTGGACACCTCGGTGTTTCCCTTCTCCTCCTGGGCCCGCATCAACAAGGATTCGGTGTACCAAAACCCCGGGCTGCTCCAGCCGGGACACCCCCAGGGGGATGAACCGCTGCGGGTGGCCCTGGCGGGACTGCTGGCCCAATACCGGGGGGTACGCTGCTCCCCGGAGCAGATCGTGGTGGGGGCGGGGACCGACTACCTGCTCTCCCTCCTCCTCCAACTCTTTCCCCAGGGCAGCGCCCTGGCCCCGGAGGACCCCCGCGTCCTCCAGCCCGGTGGATGCCTCGGGGATGTGTCCCAAGGAGCTGGAGCAGTCCGAGGCGGTGCTGGCCTATGTCACCCCGTCCCACCAGTTTCCCCTTGGGGTAACCATGCCCGTGGAGCGGCGCAGCCGCCTGCTGCGCTGGGCCGCCCAGGGGGATGGGCGGTATGTGCTGGAGGACGACTACGACAGCGAGTTTCGCTACGCCTCCCGGCCCATTCCCGCCC
>CABPXX010000361.1 GCA_902461475.1 uncultured Eubacteriales bacterium
TAAAGGGCTCGGGAGAGAGATAGGGAGAATCCGTCTCGATCATAATCCGGTCCAGAGGCAGCCACTCCAGCACCTCCAAGGCCTTGCGGGCATTTTTGTAGGTGACCACCCCGGTAAAGGAGAGCATCCACCCCATCTTCACCAAAGTCTTGGCGTCCTCCAGGCTACCGGAGTAGCAGTGGTACACGCCCGTAATGTTGGGGTGGGCCTGCACCGCCTCCAGGCAATCCCCGTGGGCCTCCCGGTCGTGGACAATGATGGGAAGATTCAGCTTTTCCGCCAAATCCATCTGGGCGTGGAACACGTGCTTTTGAAGCTCCCGGGGCGGGTTGTCCTTCCAGTAGTAGTCCAGGCCGATCTCGCCGATGGCCCGCACCTTCTGGTGCTCCCGGGCCAGCTGTTCCAGTTCTGTGAGCCAGCTGTCCTGCCAGTCCCCACAGTCCCCAGGGTGGACACCCACCGCAGCGTACACGTAGGGGAAGGTCTCAGCCAGCTCCACGGCGGTGCGGGAGGTGGCCAGATCACAGCCGGGGTTCACCACCAGCCCTACCCCAGCCTGGGGCAGGGCTGCCAGCACTTCCATGCGGTCGTCCTTGAACTGGTTGGAATCGTAGTGGGCGTGGGTGTCAAAGAGCATGGCAGACACCCTCGTTAGCACAGCTTGGCCCCGGCGGGGATGGCATCGCTGACCATCAGCAGGTTCAGCTTCTCCTCGCCACGCTCGGTGTGGACCGCGGAGATGAGCATGCCCTGGCTCTCCTGGCCCATCATCTTGCGGGGAGGCAGGTTGACAATGGCCACCAGGGTCTTGCCAATGAGCTCCTCGGGCTTATAGTACTGGGCAATGCCGGAGAGAATCTGGCGGGGCGTTCCGGTGCCGTCGTCCAGGGTGAACTTCAAAAGCTTGTTGCTCTTCTTCACGTTCTCGCAGTTTACAACCTTCACAGCACGGAGGTCGTTCTTGCAGAAGGTGTCAAAGTCCACCTGCTCCTCGCTGAGGGGCTCCACCTCCAGGGCGGGGAGAGCGGCCTTCTTGGCCTCCTCGGCCACCCGCTCCAGCTCCTCCAGGGCCTTCTCGGCGTCCACACGGGGGAACAGGTTCTCACCCTTGGACACGGTGGCATGGTCGCTCAAGCTGCCCCACACGCCGGAGCTGTCCCAGGTGCGGCAGCCCTCGCAGGCGCCGATCTGGGCAAACAGCTTCTCCATGCTCTCGGGCATGAAGGGGGTCAGGAGCACGCCGCAGATGCGGGTGGTCTCCAGCAGGTTGTACAGCACGTGGGCCAGGCGGGCGCCGTTGGCGTCCATGTCCTTGGCCAGGGCCCAGGGAGCGTTCTCGTCGATATACTTGTTGGCCCGCTGAATGACCTTGAACACTTCCTCCAGAGCCTTGTGGGGGGCGTAGGTGTCCATGTCCTTCTGGTAGGCGTCCCGCAGAGCGGAGGCCATGCTAATGAGCTGGGTGTCCACCTCCTGGGGCTCGGCCCAGGTCTTGCACCCGGCGGGCAGCTGGCCGCCGAAGTACTTGCCCACCATGGCGGTGGTGCGGCTGACCAGGTTGCCCAGGTCGTTGGCCAGGTCGGTGTTGATGGTCTGGATGAGCAGCTCGTTGGAGAAGTTGCCGTCGGAGCCGAAGGGGAAGGTGCGCATGAGGAAGAAGCGCAGGGCGTCCACGCCGAACATCTCAGCCAGGATATAGGGGTCCACCACGTTGCCCTTGGACTTGGACATCTTACCGCCGTCCAGCAGCAGCCAGCCGTGGCCGAACACCTTCTTGGGCAGGGG
>CABPXX010000362.1 GCA_902461475.1 uncultured Eubacteriales bacterium
TCCCCGTAGGTGGTGAGGGTGACCCCAGGCAGGGCAGAAATGCGCAGCACCTCGTCCATCACATTGGCGGGGGTGACGCACACCGGGCAGCCGGGGCCGGAAATGAGCTGCACCTGGGGGGGCAGCAGCTGCCGCACCCCGGTGCGGGCCAGGGCCATGGTGTGGGTGCCGCACACCTCCATGAGGCGCATGGGGGGCAGGTTTGGGTCCTGGATGGCCGCCACCAGCCGCTCCAAGCCCTGGGGGCGGCGGAAATCCGCTTCACAGAGCATCGGCCACCTCCTGGAGGGCTTGCAGGTTTTGCAGGGCCTGCTCTTCGCTGAGTCGCTCCATGGCAAACCCGGCGTGGACCAGTACATAGTCCCCCACCTGGGGATTGCGGATGAAGTCCAGGCGCACCGAGCGGCGAATGTCGCCCGCCTCGGCGATGCCCTCCTTGTCGTGAATTTCCATGAGCCGCAGAGGCACGGCCAGACACATAGTTATCCTTCCTTTCTCCGCGCTGCCGCGGCGATCAGCTGTCCCAGGGCAATCCCCTCATCGTTGGTGGACACCCGGGAGTGGTGATAGGCCTCGAACCCCTGGTCGGTCAGTGCGTCCAGGATGCGGGGCAGTAGATACATGTTTTGAAAGACGCCGCCAGAGAGCACCACCCGATTGAGTCCGGTCTGCTTCCGGGCAAATTGGCACTGTTTCACCGCCAACTCCACCATGGCGTTCATAAACTGGGCCGCCAGCAGGTTTGGGGAATCGCCTGCCGCTTTCCGCTCCATCATGGCGGCGGTGAGGGCGGGGGTCTGGAGGCGGCACACGCCGTCCACCGTCTCCACCTCCACGGGCAGGGCCTGGGTGATGCCAGCCTGGGCCATGTGCTCCAGGCGGATGGCGCTCTCCCCCTCGTAGTGGACGGGGGAGGAGCTCCCCAGCAGGGCATACATTCCGTCAAAGAGCCGGCCCATGCTGGAGGCGGGGGGACAGTTGAGCCCCGCGTTCAGCTGCATGGTGAGCAGGTGGGCCTGGGGGGCGGTGGAGTGTTCCTCTAGTTTCGCATCCACCAGCAGGCTGTGGGCGATGCGCTGGGGGTCCCGGGCGCAGGCGTCCCCGCCAGGCAGGCGGATGGGGGAGATGGAGCCCAAGCGGGTGAAACCGAGGGCGTCTCCCGCCAGACACTCCGCCCCCCAGATGGTGCCGTCGGTACCCAACCCGGTGCCGTCCCACACAAGGCCGATACAAGGGCCTGTGAGGCCATTGTCCGCCATGCAAGAGAGCATGTGGGCGTGGTGGTGCTGTACTTGGAGAAGAGGCACATTCAGTTCCTTGGAGAGCTGCTGAGCCACCTGGGTGGACAGATAGTCCGGGTGGAGGTCGCAGGCCAGCCCTTCTACCTCTACCCCAAAGAGGGTGCGGAAGTGTTGAAGCTGGGTTTGGTAGTGCTCCAACGTCTCCATGTTTTTCAGGTCCCCAATGTGCTGGCTCAGCAGGGCATCCTGGCCTTTCCCCAGGGCAAACCCCGCCTTCTGTTCCGCCCCACAGGCCAGCAGGCCGTGGACGTTGCCTAGCACCTCCAAGGGCTGGGGCACATAGCCCCGGCTGCGGCGTAAGGGGTATTCCTTCCCCCGGAAGATGCGGAGGAGGGAGTCGTCACACCGGGTGACAATGTCCCGGTTGTGGAGGAGAAAGCCGTCGGCGATGCCCTGCAAGCCCTCCACCGCCTCCCGGTTACCGATGAACACGGGACAGTCGGAGGGGTTGGCGCTGGTCATCACCAGGGCGGAAAATCC
>CABPXX010000363.1 GCA_902461475.1 uncultured Eubacteriales bacterium
TGCATGCATCCTTGGGTCAAAGGGCGACCCAAGGCCACACTGGCGGGCTGAGAAGTGTTTTTTTCGATGCACATGTCCTCGAAAAAACGGATTTCAATATATTTTCCCGCCCGGAGGCGGGAAAACTCTGCCGAGGGCTTTTGGAAAGCTTAGACGGGCTGGCACACAAACACGTCTTTGTACTGCTCCCCCAGCACCTGGGCAGCCTTGCGGGCGGTGCCCTCATCCTGGTAGAGCCCAAACACAGTGGGGCCGCTGCCCGACATGACAGCCCCCAGAGCGCCGTACTCAATGAGGGTGGACTTGATCTCATCCACCATCTGGCGGTGGCGGGGCTCCAGCACGTCCTCAAAGACGTTGTACAGCCGCCGTGCCACCCCCTGCAAGTCTCTCGCCTCCAGGGCCTTCACCAAGCCCTGGGTGTCGGGGCGGCAGGTGATCTTCTTCACATTCACCCGGCCAAACAGCTGGGGGGTGGAGATGGGGAAGGGGGGCTTGCACACCACGATGTAGCAGGGGGGCAGGGGAGAGATGGGAGTGACCCGCTCGCCTCGGCCCTCCACCAGGGCGGTGCCTCCCACTACGCAGTAGGGCACGTCAGAGCCCACAGTGGCTCCGATGTCCGCCAGCTCCAGGGGGGACAGATTGGTGTGGTACATCTCATTCATGGCCCGCAGCACGGCGGCGGCGTCGGAGCTGCCCCCCGCCATGCCCGCACACACGGGGATGTGCTTGTCAATGTGGATGTCCAGCACCTCCCCCTGTCCGGTGGCAGAGCGGAAGGCGGCGGCGGCCCTTTGGGCCAGATTGCTGCCGTCGGTGGGGAGGAAGGACAGGCTGGTAGACATGCTCCCCTCACCCGGGGTGAGGGTGAGGGTGTCGGTGAGGTCAATGGACACCATCACCATCTGCAAGTCGTGGAAGCCATCTTCCCGGCGGCGGAGAATGTCCAGGGACAGATTCAGCTTGGCATAGGCTTGTTTCTCCATGTGCATCCTCCAGCCTTAGTCCATGGCGGCCACAATGGCGTCCAGCAACTGGTCGTACTCCTCCAGGGCGGGCACCTCCGGGTGCTCGGCCTGGATGGCGGGGGTGCTCTTGAAGAGGAACCCGGCCTTGCTGGCCCCGATCATGCCCAGGTCGTTGTAGCTGTCCCCGGCGGCGATGGTGGTAAAGCCCGCCGACTGGAGAGCCTTTACCGCGGTGAGCTTGGACTGAGGGCAGCGCATCTGGTGCCCGGTGATGGTGCCGTCCGGGGCCACCTCCAGGGTGTTGCAGAAGATGGTGGGCCAGCCCAATTTTTTCATCAGGGGCTGGGCGAACTGCTCGAAGGTGTCGCTGAGGATGATGACCTGGGTCTTCTCCCGCAGGGTGTCCAGGAACTCCTTGGCCCCGGGCAGAGGGTCCAGGGTGGCGATGGTCTCCTGGATGTCGGACAGTTTCAGCCCGTGCTGGGCCAGAATGTCCAGGCGGTAGCGCATCAGCTTGTCGTAGTCCGGTTCGTCCCGGGTGGTGCGCTCCAGCTCGGGGATGCCCCGGGCCTGGGCGAAGGCAATCCAGATCTCAGGGACCAGCACGCCCTCCAAATCCAGACAGGTGATGTACATAGCCGGTTCCTCCTTTTTTAATATGTTTACAGGGTGCCCAAGAACCTCTCCAGGCGGGTAAGGGCCTCGGTGAGGTTTTTCATGGAGGCGGCGTAGCAGGCCCGCACAAAGCCCTCGCCGCCGGGTCCGAAGGCAGAGCCGGGGATCACCGCCACGTGCTCCTGCTCC
>CABPXX010000364.1 GCA_902461475.1 uncultured Eubacteriales bacterium
GTCTGGGGCGCGGCGGAGCCCATGACCCGGGCCCACACCCGCTCAAAGACCTCCTGGCTCTGGGAACGGGAATTCATGATCTCATCCATGGGAAAACACCTCCTAAATACCCCATTCTATGCCCCAATCCAGGGATTGCCACGGTTGACAGATGGGTATAATCATGATATACTAGCAAAACATATAAGAAAACTATGAATTATAAGCCGTCCCTCCCACGGGGGACGGCTTCAAACGGGAGATTTGCACTATGTTGGAACTGAAACATCTGACCTTCTCTGTGGAGGGAGAGGGCAGTCAGAAGGAGATTTTGAAGGACGTGTCCCTGGACGTCCAGGACGGTAACTTCCTGGTGGTCACCGGCCCCAACGGCGGTGGCAAGACCACCCTGGCCAAGACCATCATGGGTCTCAACCAGCCCACCTCCGGCCAGATCATCTGGAACGGGGAGGACATCACCAATCTGAATATCCCCGAGCGGGCCCGCCGAGGCATTAGCTACGGCTTCCAGCAGCCCCCTCGCTTCAAGGGCCTGCGGGTGTGGGACCTGCTGAGTCTGGCCTCGGGCAACGCACGGCTCACCCACGCCGAGGGCTGCCAGCTGCTGACCCAGGTGGGGCTGTGCGCCGCCGACTATATCGACCGGGAGGTGGACAACTCCCTGTCCGGCGGCGAGGTCAAGCGCATTGAGATCGCCACCATTCTGGCCCGGAAGTCTCCCCTGATGATTTTCGACGAGCCGGAGGCGGGCATTGACCTGTGGAGCTTTGCCAAGCTCACCGAGACCTTCCGCTATATCCATGAGAAGCGGCAGGCTACCATGATCATCATCTCCCACCAGGAGCGCATCATCAACCTGGCCGACGAGATCGTCATGATCGCCGGGGGCGAGGTGGTGGAGCGGGGCGCCAAAGAGGAGATGTTCCCCAAGATTCTGGAAAACACCCAATCCGGGTGCGCCTTTGTGAAGGGAGGAGCCCAGGCATGAATTCCATCGACACCCATCTGCTCCGGGAGATCGCAGACCTGGAGCGTGTGCCCCAGGGGGCGTATAACATCCGCAAGAATGGCCAGTTGGAGGGGCGCAGCAACTCCGCCAACATTGTCATTGAGAGCAAAGAGGACAAGCCGGGCATCGACATTCACATCGCCCCCGGCACCGTCAACGAGTCGGTGCACATCCCCGTCATCGTCACCCAGACCGGTCTCACCGACCTGGTGTACAACGACTTCCACATCGGCGAGAACAGCGATGTGAGCATTGTGGCTGGCTGCGGCATCCACAACTCCGGCTGTGAGACCGCTCAGCACGACGGCGTCCACACCTTCTACGTGGGCAAGAATGCCAAGGTGCGCTATGTGGAGAAGCACTACGGCGAGGGTGAGGGCAGCGGCAAGCGCATCCTCAACCCCCACACCATCATCTACCTGGAGGAGGGCGCCTCCATCCAGCTGGAGACGGTGCAGATTCGGGGCGTGGACTCCACCCGACGCTACACCAAGGTGGAGATGGAGGCCAATGCCGAGGCAGTGGTCACTGAGCGCCTGCTTACCCACGGCGACCAGTTTGCTGAGAGCAAAATGGAGGTCATCATGAAGGGGGAGGGGGCCCGCACCCAGGTCATCTCCCGGTCTGTGGCCCAGGACAACTCCGTGCAGGTGTTCTATCCCCAGGTGCAGGGGGATGCCCCCTGCTTCGGCCACGTCCAGTGCGACTCCATCATCATGGACCACGCCAAGGTCAGCTCCATTCCTGCCATTGTGGCGG
>CABPXX010000365.1 GCA_902461475.1 uncultured Eubacteriales bacterium
GCCATCTTTGCGGCCATGCCCCAGGGCGGGGCCCGCAGAGCCAACCTCATGGCCCTGTACGAGGAGGCCCGGCGGTTCGAGTCGGGCGGGCACAAGGGCCTCATGGCTTTTCTCATCCACCTCACCCGCCTGGCGGAAAACGGCCTGCCCGTCCCCGTGGAGGGGGAGAGCGTGGGAGGCGTGCGCATTCTGTCCATCCACCGCTCCAAGGGCCTGGAGTTCCCCGTGGTGTTCCTGTGCGGCTTAGAGCACCAGTTCAACACCGAGGACACCCGGTCCACCATCCTCTTCCACCCGGACTTAGGCCTGGGGCCCAAGCGGGTGGACCGGCAGCGGATGCTCCGCTACTCCACCATTGCCCGGGACGGGGTGGCCCTGCGTTTGAGCCAGCAGCTCATCGCCGAGGAGATGCGCCTTTTGTACGTGGCCATGACCCGAGCTGAGCACAAGCTGGTGATGTTCACTAGCGTCAACGGCAAGAATTTAAAGCTGGACAAGCTGGCGGTCCAGGCCCAGTGCCCGCCGCCGCCCCGGCAGGTGGCAGGGGCCTCCTCTATGGCCGAGTGGGTGCTCACCCCCGCTTTGTGCCGAGAGGACAGTCAGCCCCTGTGGGACGAGCTGGGCCTACAGCGCCCGTGCAGCGTACCCCAACAGGGGTACCGCTGGGACGTGAAGCTGCTCACCCCCACCCAGGAGGATGCGGCCCGGGTGGGCCCCCTGGAGATGAGTGGAGAGACAGAGCAGGGGGTGGAGCTGCCCGCCGGGTGGCAGGACGCCCTCACCTGGAGCTATCCCCACCAGGTGTCCGCCCAGATGCCCTCCAAGCTCACCGCCACCCAGTTAAAAGGACGGGATAAGGACGCCGAGGCGGCCCAGGACGGGGTGGAGTACGCTCCCGCCAAGCCCACGGTGACCCTACGCCGCCCGGTGTTCCAGGGGCAGCGGCCCCTCACCCCCGCCCAGCAGGGCACCGCCCTGCATATGGTGATGCAGTATTTGAACTTTGACCGCACTGGCTCCCTGGAGGAGATTCAGGAGGAGATTGCCCGGCTGGTGACCCAGCGGTTCATCACCCCCCAGCAGGGGGAGGCGGTGGAACCAGGGCAGGTGCTGGCCTTCTTCCAGTCTCCGCTGGGCCAGCGACTGGTGGCCTCGCCCCAGATGGAGCGGGAATTTAAATTTTCCATGCTGGTGCCCGCCGCCGACTACTACCCCAACGCCGAGGCGGGGGAGGAGGTGCTGCTCCAGGGCGTGGTGGACTGCTGGTTTGTGGAGGAAGACGGCACCGTGACGGTGCTGGACTTCAAGACCGACCGGGTCAGCGAGGCCACGGTGGAGCAGCGGGCCAAGGAATATCGACCCCAGCTGGAGGCCTACAGCCGGGCTCTGTCCCAAGCTCTGGAGCGTCCTGTGGGCCGTTGTACCCTGTGGTTTTTCAGCCTGGGGGAAGAAATCAGCTGGAAAATAAAATAATTTGAAAAAGCCCTTGCTTTTTCTCCCTAAGCGTGGTAAGATACATGTTGCGTTTACATGGAGTTATTGGGCTCCTGGACTTATTTTCGAAAGAAAGAGGTGAATTCCATGAAGGAAGGCATCCATCCCAACTATCAGCAGACCACTATTACTTGCGCCTGTGGCAACGTGATCGAGACTGGTTCTACTAAGAAGGACATTAAGGTGGAAGTCTGCTCCAAGTGTCACCCCTTCTACACCGGTAAGCAGAAGATGGTGGACACCGGCGGACGTG
>CABPXX010000366.1 GCA_902461475.1 uncultured Eubacteriales bacterium
GTTCTGCTCCGGGGGCCCCCCCCCCCCTGCCGCTTCTTCATCCACAGCCGGGCTTTCTACCTCTACAACCCGGTACGGCTCATTCTGCTGGCGTTTTACTGCGTCATCATCTTCTTCTGGGAGATCATCAAGGCCAACGTGAGCATGGCCAAGCTGGTTTTGAGTCCCAAGCTCAGCTACAAGCCGGGCATCCTGCGCATTCCCGGCTCCCCCAACCTGACAAGTGACTACGGCATCGCCATGGTGTCCAACTGCATCACCCTCACCCCGGGCACCATCACCATGGAGACCGCCCAGGACGAGGAGGGGCGCAACTACTACTACGTCCACTGGATCGACGTGGCGGAGACCGACCGGGACAAGGCCGGGGACGCCATCAAGGGAACCATGGAACGCTGGATCGGGAGGATTTGGAAATGACAGTCTTTTTAATTGGTGCCATCGTGTGCATCATCCTGGACCTGCTCCTGCTCTACCGGGTATTCCGGGGCCCCACGGCCGCCGACCGCATCTGCGCCATGGACGCTCTGGACCTGGTCACCGCTTTGGCCCTGGTGCTCTACTCCCTGCACACCGGGCGCACCATCTACCTGGACATCGCCCTGGTGGTGGCCCTGCTGGGCTTTGTCAGCACCGTGTTTGTGGGCCGCTATCTGGAAAGGAGGCTGTGAGGTATGGATACGGTAGATATTGTGGTGGCTGTCCTCATGGCCATCGGCCTGTTCTTCGCCTTCATCGGCACTCTGGGCATCCTGCGCATGCCGGACGTGTTCGGGCGGCTCCAGGCCTCCACCTGCATCTCCACCATGGGCACCATCTTTGTCATCCTGGCCAGCATCGTGTATGTGGTGGTCAACGGTATGAGCGGCTCGGTGGTGGTGAAGCTGGTATTCATCCTGCTGTTTGTGCTGGGCACCAACCCGGTGTCCAACCACGCTCTGTGCAAGGGCGCTTACCGCTCGGTGAAGCCCAACCCGGAACCGATCATCGACGACTATAAGGAGGATGATCCCCAATGAATGGTACCTTGGTTTTTGTCCTGAACACCCTGGTGCTCTGCGGCATTGTGGCCTCCGCCATTGTGGCGGTGAACGCCAAGAAGGTCATCGACTCGGTGATCGCCCTGGCGGCCACCGGCTCCTTTGTGGCCCTGGAGTTTGTGCTCTTGCAGGCCCCGGACGTGGCCATTGCGGAGGCCAGCGTGGGGGCGGTGCTGTCCACCATTCTCTACATCATTGCCCTGCGCAAGGTGTACGGCAGAAAGGGGGAGCAGCAATGAGCGGCACGAAAAAAGTGGTCTTGGCCCTGACCCTGGTGGTGCTCCTGGCCTGCGGCGTGTGGGCCGGGTGGCGCATGGCGGGCAGCCCTCCCACCTACGATGGCACCAACACCGACCTGGTGGGGCTGTACGAAGACCCCAGCTCCTATGACAACTCCAACGCCGACGGCGCCGCCGCCATTATGGTCAACGAGAACCTGGAAAAGACCGCCGCCGACAACGTGGTCTTCTCCGTGGTCTTCAACTTCCGTGGTTACGATACCATGGGTGAGAGCTTCATTCTCATCGCCGCCATCGCAGGCTCCCTGGTGATTCTGCGCAAGGCTGCCCATTCTGTGAAAAAGGAGGACCAGGGCCATGAAGACCTATAAAAAGACCCATGCCATCTCCCGGTGCGCCTCCGACCTGTTCCTCCCCCTGGCCTGCGTCTTCGGCTGCTACGTGGTGCTCCACGGCAGCACCAG
>CABPXX010000367.1 GCA_902461475.1 uncultured Eubacteriales bacterium
GGGCCCCCACGTTGTGCGGGCTGATGAGCCGGGCGGCCAGAGCCGCGGAGGCGGTAGGTTCGATGGTGACCACGCTGGGATTCATCAATTCCTTCACTTCCATACAGATCGTCCTTTCTGTTGCCGGATCTGTCCTTCAGCATGCCCTCACATCTTCCTTTTTATTCCTTTTTCAGAGGGATAGCAGGCACCTTGACCAATTTTTATTCTTGCCTTTCTTCTTTTGAGTTGCTTTTTAAACGAAAGAAAGGTATACTGAAGGTGTTTCTATTACGGCGGGCGGCCTCCGCCGGACAAAGGAGAATGTTATTTTGAGTCAAAATTCCAAGAAAAAGCTGCACATACCGACCAGCAAGGCGGGGAAGATCCTGACCAACCTGCTGGTCACTCTGGCTGTGGGAGGGGCCTACTTCTACGTCTCCCTCCCCGCTCTCAACCTCCAGTCCAACGATTTTTACAGCTTCATGATCCTGCTGTGCGTGGTCTATGTGGTCTCGGCCCTGATCACCTCCGGCTTCAAGGGGCAGAAGGAAGCCGTCTCGGCCAAGGAACAGGTCCGGGAGTACTTCCGCTTCATCAAGCAGCAGTGCCTGCCGGTGGGCGTGCTCCTGCTGCTCCTGATGGCTGTCGCCCTGGTGGGCCAGGTGATCTCCATGCCCATCTTCCGGGCCGGAGCCTACCGGGATCTGCTGGCGGTGGAGGACGGGGAGTTCGCCCAGGACATCGGCCAGATCTCCTTCAGTGAGATCCCCACCCTGGACCGGAACAGCGCCGACTACCTGGGCGACCGCCAGATGGGTACCCTCAGCGACATGGTCAGCCAGTTTGAGTACTCCTATGACTCCACCCAGATCAACTACCAGGGCCGCCCGGTCCGGGTCGCCCCCATCGCCTATGCCGACCTGGTCAAGTGGTTCACCAACCGGGGCAGCGGCCTGCCCGCCTATGTGATCGTGGACATGGTCACCCAGGAGGCCAAGGTGGTCCGCCTGCCCGAGGAGGAAGGGATGAAGTACTCCTTCTCTGAGCCTCTTAACCGCAATATCATGCGCCACCTGCGCTTCCAGTACCCCACCTTCATGCTCTCCACCCCCCAGTTTGAGATCGATGAGGAGGGCCAGCCCTGGTGGATCGCCCCCCGGATCATCAAGACCATCGGCCTGTTCGGCGGCACCAACATCAAGGGCGCTGTACTGTGCAACGCCATCACCGGCGAGAGCCAGTACTATGAGGAGGTACCCGCCTGGGTGGATAATGTGTACACCCCGGATCTGATCATGGAGCAGTACGACTACCACGGCACCCTCATCAACGGCTTCATCAACTCCGTGCTGGGCCAGCGGGACGTGACCGTCACCACCCAGGGCTACAATTATATCGCCCTGAATGACGATGTGTATATGTACACCGGCGTCACCTCCGCCAATGCCGACCAGTCCAACCTGGGCTTCCTGCTGTCCAACCAGCGCACCAAGGAGACCCGGTTCTACAACGCCCCCGGCGCCACCGAGCGGGCCGCCCAAGCCTCCGCGGAAGGCGTGGTCCAGGATCTGGGGTACACCGCCACCTTCCCCATCCTGCTGAACATCGCCAATGAGCCCACCTATTTCATCCCCCTCAAGGACGCCGCCAATCTGGTCAAGAGCTACGCCATGGTCAACGTGGCCCGGTATGACATTGTGGCCACCGGCAGCTCCGTCACCCAGTGCGAGCAGGAATATATTCGGATGCTGTCCG
>CABPXX010000368.1 GCA_902461475.1 uncultured Eubacteriales bacterium
GCCGCCGGGATGATTTTGGTGCCCATCCCGCTGCTCATCGCCTTTGGCATTGTGTTTTTGAAGGGGCGCAGCTACTATTTTATCTCCATCTGCGTTATTGTGGTGGCGATGCTCCCGTTCTTTGCCGCCTTTGAGGACCGCCGCCCCCAGGCCAGGGAACTGGTGCTCATCTCCTCTCTGGTGGTCATCGCCACGGCGGGGCGGGCGGTGTTTTTCATGCTTCCCCACTTCAAACCGGTGACTGCCTTGGTGATCGTGGCGGGCATTGGGCTGGGGGCAGAGGCGGGCTTCCTCACCGGAGCCATGACCGGGTTTGTGTCCAACTTTTTCTTTGGGCAGGGGCCTTGGACCCCTTGGCAGATGTTCGCCTTTGGCGTCATCGGCTTCTTGGCTGGGCTGCTCTTTGAAAAACGGATGCGGCGGGGGAATCTCCCCCTGGTGGGGGTGTGCGTGTATGGGTTTCTGGCCACGGTGGTCATCTACGGCCTGTTGCTGGACACATCCACCGCCCTATCTGTGTTGGAAGGGCTGACCTGGCAGTCGGCGTTGGCCTGCTACGTGGCAGGGGTTCCCGTGAACATCACCCACGGGGTGTCCACCGTGGTGTTTCTGCTGCTCTGTGCCAAGCCCATGCTGAAGAAGATTCGGCGTATGCGCAAGAAGTATGGACTTCTGATGGAGTGACCGGGAAATACCTCTTCCTGTGGAGCGGGACCTGTGGTAGAATGAAGAAAAACACCAGATAAGGAGAGACTACTCCATGCAACGGACCGATGAGAGATATCAAGCGTATGTACAAATCCTCCGAGAGGAGTTGAAGCCCGCCATGGGGTGCACCGAGCCCATTGCGGTGGCCTATGCCTGTGCGGTGGCCCGCCAGACCCTAGGGCAACTGCCCCAGCAGGTGACGCTCCACGTCAGCGGCAACATCATTAAGAACGTCAAGAGTGTGGTGGTGCCCAACACCGGGGGCAGACGTGGCCTGGAGGTGGCGGCAGCGGTGGGAACGGTGGCCGCTCTGGCAGAGGCCCAGCTGGAGTGCATCGCACATGTGACGGAACGGGATATGGAGGCGGTGGAGGGCTATCTGGCCCAGGAGCGGGTGACCATTTTGCCTCTGGACACCACCCACCCCTTTGACATCCTGGTGGAGGTCCGAGCCGGAGATGATGTGGCCCGGGTGCGGATGGTAGACCAGCACACCAACCTGGTGCATGTCAGCCGCAACGGGGAAGTGTTGCAAGAGCGGGAGGTTCCCCAAGGAATGCAGGAAAACCCCTTGTAGCAGCTGCTCACGGTGGAGGGCATTTTGGACTTCGCCGACAGCGTGGACCTGGAGGACATTCGCCAGCCCATCCAGCAGCAGGCTCAGCTGAACTGGGCCATCTCCCAGGAGGGCTTGGAGGGCTGTTACGGGGCCATGATCGGGAAAGAACTGATGGCCCAGGCGGGAAACGACTGGAAAGCCCGATTGAGAGCCCGGGCGGCGGCCGGGTCTGACGCCCGTATGAGCGGCTGCGAGTTGCCGGTGGTCATTGTCTCAGGCAGTGGAAACCAGGGGCTTACAGCGTCTTTGCCTGTGATGGAATATGCGGCCATGAAGGGCATTGGGGAGGAGCGAATGTACCGGGCCATGGTGGTGTCCAATCTGCTCACCGTCCACCAAAAGACCAATTTGGGCCGTTTGTCTGCCTTTTGCGGGGCGGTGAATGCGGC
>CABPXX010000369.1 GCA_902461475.1 uncultured Eubacteriales bacterium
GGACTGCTGCGTGGGGGAGGGGCCAGCCGGAGCCCAGCCCGCCGATCATCATCCCCGCCTGGCAGAAGGGGACGCCGCAGTCCATACACCGGGCCCCCTGCTGCTGTTGCTGCTGGAGGGTGAGGGCAGTGTGGAACTCGTCAAAGGTTTGAATGCGCTCCAGAGGCGGGACGGAAGGCCCGTTCTGCCGTTGATATTCCATAAATCCTGTGGGCTTTCCCATCTTCCTCAACCTTCCTTTCCTGCCACGCTGGCGTAGAACGCCTCGATCTGGGCCTCTTCCCTGCTCATGCCCTGCTCTTCAAATTGGGCGGAGAGCTGCATCAGCTTTTTGTACTCCCCGGGAATGATCTTCTTGAACCGGGGCAGATAGGCGTCAAAGTCGTCCAACACCTGACGGGCCTTCTCCGAGCCGGTGGCGGCCATATGATCGGTGAGCATCTGCCGCAGCTCCTCCCGGTCGAACTTGCTCTCCACCTTCTCCATGAGCACCTGACCCTTGTTCAGGTTCCGGTACAGAGCGTTGCCCTCGTCCAGCACGTACACCACGCCGCCGCTCATACCAGCGGCGAAATTCTTACCCGTGGGGCCCAATACTACCACACAGCCGCCGGTCATATACTCGCAGCCGTGCTCGCCCACGCCTTCCACCACGGCACGGGTGCCGGAGTTACGCACACAGAACCGCTCCCCTGCCATGCCGTTGATGTAGGCCTGGCCGGAGGTGGCGCCGTACAGGGCCACGTTACCGATGATGATATTCTCATGGGGGACAAAGTTCGACTGCTTGGAGGGATACACCACCAGCTTGCCGCCGGATAGGCCCTTGCCGAAGTAGTCGTTGCTGTCCCCCTCCAGCTCCAGGGTGAGGCCCTGGGGGATGAAGGCGCCGAAGCTCTGGCCTCCCGCCCCGTGGCAGCGGACGGTGATGGTGTCCTGGGGCAGGCCGTGGGGATGGCGGCGGGTGAGCTCGGAGCCCAGCAGGGTGCCAAAGCTGCGGTCGGTGTTCAACAGCTGTACCTCCACGGTGTGGGCCCGGCCACTGGACAGGCTGTCCTTGATCTTGGCGCTCTTGAGCAGCACCTGCTCATCCTTGGTGCGCTCCAGGTGGAAGTCGTAGGCGTGCTGGGGATCAAAGACAGTCTGGCTGTCCGGGACCTGCGCCAGAATACCACTCAAATCCACCTGGGCGGCGTTGCCCGTCAGATCGGTTCTCTGGCGGAGCAGGTCGGTACGGCCCACCATCTCGTCCACCGTGCGCACGCCTAGCTTGGCCATGTACTCCCGCAGCTCCTGGGCGATGAAGCGCATGAAGTTTTCCACATATTCAGGCTTTCCCATAAAGCGCTTGCGCAGCTCCGGGTTCTGGGTGGCCACGCCCATGGGGCAGGTGTCCAGGTTGCACACCCGCATCATCACACACCCCAGGGTGACCAGGGGGGCGGTGGCAAAGCCGAACTCCTCGGCGCCCAACAGGGCGGCCACGGCCACGTCCTTGCCGCTCATGAGTTTACCATCGGTCTCAATGCGCACCCGGTCCCGGAGATCATTTTTCAACAGGGTCTGGTGGGTCTCCGCCAGGCCCAGCTCCCAGGGCAGCCCCGCATCCAAAATGGAGCTCAGGGGGGCGGCTCCGGTACCGCCGTCGTACCCGGAGGTCAAAATTACCTGGGCACCCGCCTTGGCCACGCCAGCGGCCACGGTGCCCACGCC
>CABPXX010000370.1 GCA_902461475.1 uncultured Eubacteriales bacterium
CTCTGTATTCTCTGCAGTGGAACGGCCGCAGCCGGACAGCAGAGAGATCAGACAGACAGTCGCCAATATATAATAAAATCCACGGTTTTTCTTTCTCATCATCCGAGATCTCCTTGTTTTCCGCTAAGTTCAACTCATGATATCACGGGGGTACAGGGGGGTCAACTACAAAGCGGTAACAAATTATTATGAGAGTTTTAATTTTGGCAAAGATGTGTCAAAGATGTGGGGTTCGGTAATTCCAAAATGTGGATGATATCGTCGTAGGAGGCGGCGGTGTAGGTGGGCCGGGCGGGTCCGGTGAGGGGCTGGTTCTGGGGGTTATACCAGATGGTGTCGATACCGGCTCGATTGCCCCCTAAAATGTCGCTGCTCAGTCCGTCTCCCACCATGACCACGGTGGAGCGGTCGGTGATGTGCAGGGCCTCACAGACCTTGTCGAAGAAGCCGGGCATGGGCTTTTGCACCCCCAGCTCCATGGAGATGAACAGATTGGGGATGAGGGTATTGAGGTGGGTGCCCTCGTAGCGGCCCCGCTGGGCTGCCGGCATGCCGTTGGTGGCGATGGCCAGAGTGAGACCCATGGCGTTAAGCTTCTCGCAGAACTCCCAGGCCCCGGGGAGCAGATAGGCCCCCTTGCCCACGGTATTGACAAACTCCCAGTTCCAGGCTCGGGGGTCGTGATTTCCGCCCCGCACCCGCATGAAGGCGGCAAACCGCTCCACCCCTAGAAAGTCCTGGTCGATCTCGCCCCGGGCGAAGGCGTCCCATAGGGCGTTGTTGATTTTCTGGTACAGGGCCTCCTCCTCGGGGCCGAAGTCGTAGCCCCGGCGGGTGAAGACCTCCCGCAGGGCCTCCCGCTCCGAGCGGTGGAAGTCCATCAGGGTCATATCAGCGTCCAACAGGACGGTTTGGTAGCGGCTCATAGATGGGGTTTCTCCTTTCGGGTACAGTACATGCGCACGGCGGTGGACACCAGCAGGGTGCCCAGGGCGATGCAGCCGGAGATGCCGAAGGTGCGAATCATGGTCTCCAAAAACAGCTGGGACTCTCCCCGGATGCCATAGTCCACCGCCTGATACACGGTGAAGCCGGGGACCAGGGGGAAGTAGGACACCACCAGGTAGGAGATGGTGGGGCATTTGCGCAGCCGGGCCATGATCTCGGCGTAGATGGCCACCCCCACCGAGGCGGCCAGGTTGGAGATAAACACGTTGTTATCCGTCAGCCACATCACCGGCAGGTACACGGCCCAGCCCAAAGCGCCGCCCAGACAGCACAAAAAGGAGCCCATGCCCCGGACGTTGTAGAGTAGGCAGAAGCCCAGACACCCCATAAAGGCGAAGAAGCAGTACCCCAGGGGGGAATAGGTTGCCACAGCCGTGAGGGGGTTGGAGTTGGGGAAGAGGGTCTGACACAGGGCCATGGCGGCGCCGGTGCCCAGGGCGATGGCCCCGGCGGTGAGCACCGCCCGGGTGAAGGTGGACAGGCCGGAGACAATGTCCCCGGTGAGCAGGTTGCTCATGAAGTTGGTGAACACCAGGCCGGGCACCAGCACCATGATGGAGCCGACCACGGCGGTGCCGGGGTTGATGGGCAGCCCCAGCCCCAGTGCTACATACACCACCAGCGCCAGCACAAAGCCGCTGACCATGGTGTTGATGAAGAAGTTGGAGCGGGTGCGGTTGAGGGC
>CABPXX010000371.1 GCA_902461475.1 uncultured Eubacteriales bacterium
ACTTCTTCCTGCCCCCGGCCCCCCCCCCTGGGCCGCCAGTTTCTTGGCCCTCCGATACCAAAGCTCATACGGCACCAGCTCTGCCCCGATGGCTACAAACAGCAAGAAATCATCCAAAATCCATTCAGCCCGACTGGACAGCGTCCACAATGGCATTTCCATCAAGTTCCAAACACTTACCAACAGAGTCACCATCGCCAGTCCAAAACAGACACGGTAGTTCCTCAACGCACCCTGTTTCAAGGCCCGGTGCATCCCCCCCACATGATCCACCGGATCGGTCTCCATGGGCAGAGGGTGCGCCGACCAGTTATAAAACACCTGCATGGTAGGGGTCTCCACCGTCAGCCTCCACCCCGTGTGCTCCCCCAGATCTGCCAGGTCCTCCACCTGTTGGCTGGGCTGGGGCTCATACGCATCCTGATTGAGATAGGTAACCCACACATGCGCGGTGCGGGGTTCCACTCGCCGGAACGTCCACCAGATCCCAAAGGCATTCTCCAGCACCCAACCCTCCCGGGCTTTTTTCTCCAAATAGCGCACGGTCTCACTAGAATCAAAAAAAGCAATGCGTTTGCAGGTTCGTTTCCGTGTTTTCATGAGCGCTCCTCCTCTCCCATGATCTGTCGGTAGTCCCGGGCCTGGGCGCAGATGCGAGCATATTCCTGGTCCAGCATCTCCTGCCCCTTGGGGGTGATAAGATAGCTGCGCCGCCGCCCCTCCACCCGGGTCTCCACAATGCATTCCGCCTCCAAAAAATGCTCCAACAGGTTGTACAGCGTCCCTGACCCCACATGAACCCTGCCCTGGGTCATGGCGGGCACTTGGTCCAAAATGTCAATGCCGCACCGCTCTTCTCTCAGGCAGAGCAGTACATAGAACATCTGCTCGGACAGGGTCTGAAACTTGGCCCGTGCCATCCTCTCACCTCCTTATCTCGAACATCGAGATTCCTCATTCTCATTGTATTCTCGATGTTCGAGATTGTCAACAAAATTCTTCTTGACAGGGAACCGTACTACTCATATAATACAGTCAGAAAGTGTACTACACCATTAATACACTTAGAAGGGAAGTGATACACCATGGTGCGCTTTGACGACCTGCGCCTCCGGGATGGGACCCCCATCTACCTACAGATTATGGAGCATCTGAAGGCGGGCATTGCCGCCGGAACCGTGCAGGATGGGGACGAGCTGCCCTCCCGGCGCACCCTCTCCGCCCTGCTGGGGGTCAACCCCAACACCATTCAGAAGGCCTTTCGGCTGCTGGAGGAGGAGGGGCTCATCTCCTCCCGAACGGGAAGCAAGAGCTGTGTGTCTCTCTCCGATCAGCAGTCTCAGGCCATGCAGCAGCAGCTGCCCAACACCCAGACCTTGGAGTATATTGAAAAAATGCGGGCCATGGGTCTCACCCGCAGCCAAACCGTCGCCCTCATTGAGACCCTATGGAAGGAGGATGTCCCATGAGAAAAACTGGTTCCCTTCTCTATCTCACCGCTGCCGCCTCATTTGGCCGAGTGTTGATTATTCTGGCGGGAATGGCCGTGGTCCAGCTGGGGGTAGCTGTGGGAATACCCCAGTTCTTCCCCCAAATCTACGACGCCCCCCATGTGTTTTCCCACTGGGCGTTTCGACTCCCCGCCGCGGCGGCTCTGATTCTGGTGATGTACACCCTGATGCGCTCCCAT
>CABPXX010000372.1 GCA_902461475.1 uncultured Eubacteriales bacterium
GTATAGCCGCGGTTCCATGCAAAGGCCGCTTTCAGCGCCCGGGCGTTCTCCCGGATGCCCCGCTCATCATACAGGTGGAAAGGGGTAGGGTATTGACGGGTGATATCCTGGAGCTGTTCCAGGGTGACAAACGGTTTTTTCACATCCATCGCTCCTTGTCTCTCTTTACAGTCTGGTCCGCGCCCCCTGCTGGGGCGGAGAAAAAATCAAATTTAGTTTATCCATTTTTACGGTCAAAGTCAACCATTACGAGTGCCAAGGTCTGCACCGGCCGCCCCCTCTCTTTTGCCGTTTCAGAAAAAAGGGGAAAAAGCCCGATTTTCCTCTTGCGCTTTTCCCCTCTGTCTGATACAATGGTTCGAGATTTAGAGCAAAGGATGGTGCCTGTCATGGAAAACCGGCTGTTTGTCACCCATGCCCCTTTGCTTCCTCTCTGTGTGTGGACAATCACCTGTTGATTGTCTTTTTTTCTGCGCCAAATACCACCAAAAGCTGAGAAGGGAGAACGAAAGAATGAATCCAAACCAAGGCATCTATGATGCCCGCCAGCTGGGCCGCCCCAAAATGCTGATCTTGGGCGTCCAGCACATGTTCGCCATGTTCGGAGCCACCGTGCTGGTCCCCGCCCTCACCGGGCTGTCCGTGTCCGCCACCCTGCTCTTCGCCGGGCTGGGCACTCTGCTGTTCCACTTTCTGACCAAGGGGATGGTCCCCGCCTTCCTGGGCTCCTCCTTCGCCTTCATCGGCGGCTATCAGGCCATCGCCCCCATGCTCACCGACAGCAATGGCAACGCAGTCGCCAACACGGAGATGCTGCCCTACGCCTGCTTCGGCGTCACGCTTGCCGGATTGATGTATGTCCTGCTTTCCGCCCTGTTCCGCATCTTTGGCACCAAAAGGGTCATGCGTTACTTCCCTCCCATCGTCACCGGCCCCATCATCATCTGCATCGGCCTGACCCTCAGCTCCACTGCCATCTCCAACTGCCGAACCAACTGGGCCATCGCCCTCATCGCCATCGCCATTGTGGTGGGCTGCAACATCTGGGGCAAGGGAATGATCAAAATCATCCCCATCCTGCTGGGCGTGGTGGGTTCCTACGCAGTGGCCGCCATCTGCCAGATCAACGGGATGCAGGTCATGGACCCGGTCAAGGTCCAGGCCCTGATCGACGCCCCCTGGATCGGTCTGCCCTTCCAGTTCCAGAATACGCTGTTTGGTCTGTTCAGCCGGCCCGACCTGGACCACGGGATGCTCCTCACCGCGGCGGTGACCATCATGCCCCTGGCCCTGGCCACCATGGTGGAGCACATCGGCGATATGTGCGCCATCTCCTCCACCTGTGAGCGCAACTACCTGGAAAACCCCGGCTTCCACCGCACCCTCCTGGGCGACGGCCTGGCCACCTCTCTGGCCTCCCTGTTCGGCGCCCCGGCCAATACCACCTACGGCGAGAACACCGGTGTGCTGGCCCTCTCCAAGGTCTATGACCCCCGGGTGATCCGCATTGCCGCCAGCCTGGCCATCCTGCTCTCCTTCTCCCCCAAGTTCGCGGCCCTGGTGTCCGCCATGCCCACCGCCACCATGGGCGGTGTGTCCATGGTGCTGTACGGCATGATCTCCGCCGTGGGTGTGCGCAACGTGGTGGAAAACCAGGTGGACTTCACCAACAGCCGCAACGTCATCGTGG
>CABPXX010000373.1 GCA_902461475.1 uncultured Eubacteriales bacterium
GCCCCCCCCTCAAAAAAATCCGAACCTCTCCCCGCTCGTCGGCAGTGATCTTCTCCACCAGTTTGGCCACGTCCGCCCGCTCTAGCCCCTCCCACCTCATGTACCCTTCCAGCTGCTCCAGAATCTCCGCTTCATTTCTGTGCTCTCCTGCCCTTTTCGCCTGTAAAGCATCTTCCCTTGTCTGTATCTCTGCCAGTTCCCGTTGCAGCTGTTCCAGTGGGATAATTCCGTTGGCATAGAGGCGCTCATACCGCTTCTTTCGCTGCTCTAAACATTCCAGCTCGGACTCCTCCTGGGGAGTTTCTGAGATATGGCCCAGCACTCCATTCACCACACGCTGCTTCCATCCCTCCAGGTTTATGATGTGCTCGTTGACATAGTCTCGGATGGCAGCCACCAGCTGCTCCTCCTCAATTTTGGTGCGGTTGGCACACAGCCCCTGGTCATTCCCCCAGCACTTCCAGTACACCCGGGTGTTGGCATAGGTATAGGTCTTGCGGCAAAAGCTTCTCCCGCACTCCGCGCAGACAATGAGGCCGCTAAAGGGATGCCGGGCACTATATCGGCCTGGGGGCTGGCCTGGCTCACGGGCCTGGGCCCGCTGTTGCCGCTGCTGCTGGGCCTGGGCAAACTGCTCCGGTGTGACAATGGCCCACTGGGGCCGTGGATGGTGATATTGCTCCTGAGGGGGCAGCTTTTTTCGCTTTCCTGTGAGGTAGTTTTCCACCTCATACTTATGATTGACGTGGTGGCCGCAGTAGATGGGATTTGTGAGGATGCGGTGGACGGCGGACGGGGTCCACGGACAGCCCTGCTTGGTCACATACCCCAGACCGTTGAGTTGCTGGGCGATGGTACGACACCCCAGTCCCTGGTCCACATACAGAGCGAAGATCTTACGCACCACCTGGGCCTCTTCCTGGCAGATGGCCAGTTGGAAATTGTCCACCCGGTGGTAGCCGTAGATCAGCCGAGGCACCCGCCCCTTCTGGGCGTTGAGGCGTTTCCCAAACTTTACGCGGTGGCTGAGGTTGGCGCTCTCCTCCTGGGCCAATGCCCCAAATAGCGTGAGCACAAACTCGGACTCCCCCAGGCTGTCCATATTGGCGGTGAGAAAGCGGGTGTTCACCCCCAGTTCCTTCAGCGCCCGCACGCTCTGGAGGAAATCCACCGTGTTACGGGCAAATCGGGAGATGTCTTTCACCACCACCAAGTCGAAGTGATGTCGAGCGGCGTCCCGAAGCAGAGCCTGAAACTGCTCTCGCTTCCGCATCTGGGTACCGGAAATGCCCTCATCAGCATAGACCCGCACCAGCTCATATCCGTTGGTCCGGGCATAGGCTTCAAAAAACTCCTTCTGGTTGGCCAGACTGTCCAGCTGCTCCTCTTTGGCGGTGGACACCCGGCAATAGGCTGCAATTCTCACGCACTTCTCCCCTTCTTTCCCAAAAAGATAAAGAGGGGTCTCCCCCTCTGAGCGTGTCGAAAAAGTTCGACACGCTTCTCGAAAATGCCAGCATTTTCAAGAGAAGTTGCAGCCCGCTGCATGCAGCCTTAGGTCAAAGGGCGACCAAAGGCCACACTGGCGGGCTGAGAAGTGTTTTTCCCGATGCGCATGTCCCCGGAAAAAACAGATTTTAATTTATTTTCCCGCCCCCGGGCGGGAA
>CABPXX010000374.1 GCA_902461475.1 uncultured Eubacteriales bacterium
CAAGGGGCTGGAGGCCCTGGAGAGGGCCGATGTGGTGGTGTACGACCGCCTGGTCAGCCCCGCCATTCTGGCCCTTATGCCCGAGGGGGCGGTGAAGATCAACGTGGGCAAAGAGGCGTCCCGCCACCCCGTGCCCCAGGAGCAGATCAACCGGATTCTGCTGGAGCAGGCCCAGCAGGGCCACAACGTGGTGCGCCTCAAGGGGGGCGACCCCTTCCTGTTCGGTCGGGGAGGGGAGGAGCTGGAGCTGCTGGCGGAGCCCCGCATCCCCTTCGAGGAGGTACCCGGCATCACCTCCGCCATCGCGGCCCCGGCCTACGGCGGCATCCCGGTGACCCACCGGGACTGCTGCTCCTCCCTGCACATCGTCACCGGACACCAGCGGGCGGGGAAAGAGTTGGACATTGACTTTGACGCCCTGGTGGCTACCAAAGGCACCCTGGTGTTCCTCATGGGCGTGTCCGCCCTGCCCCAGATTTGTGAAGGGCTTTTGAAGGCGGGCATGGACCCCGACACCCCCGCCGCCATTGTGGAGCGGGGCACCACCCCCGCCCAGCGGCGCATCAGCGCCACCCTGTCCACCCTGGCCCAGGTCGCCCAGGACCACCAGGTGGTGAGCCCCGCCATCAGCGTGGTGGGTGGGGTGTGCGCCCTGGCCGATTCCTTCGACTGGTTTGACGCTCTACCCCTCAAGGGCCGCGCCTTTGTGGTCACCCGCCCCGCCGCCCGGAAGGGCACGCTGGCCCAGGGCCTGCGGGAACTGGGGGCCAAGGTCTGGGAGTACCCCTGCATCCACACCACCCCCATTACCCCCTGTCCCCCCCTTACCGCCGCCCTGGAGCGGCTGGGTGACTACCAGTGGATTGCTTTCACCAGCCCCGTGGGGGTACAG
This sequence comes from uncultured Eubacteriales bacterium, assembly GCA_902461475.1. Taxonomy (GTDB): domain Bacteria; phylum Bacillota; class Clostridia; order Oscillospirales; family Oscillospiraceae; genus Enterenecus. The sequence continues at coordinate 893 of CABPXX010000374.1, forward strand.
GTGTTTTTCGACGCCCTGAATGCGCAGGGCAAGGACAGCCGGGCTCTGTCTGGGGTGAAGCTGGCCGCCATCGGCCCCGGCACCGCCACCGCTTTGAAAAAGTACGGGCTGAAGGCCGACTATGTCCCGTCGGTGTACTCCGCCCAGGATCTGGGCCAGGGCATCCCCGCCACCGGGACGGTGCTGCTGCCCCGGGCCCAAGAGGGTTCTCCCCTGCTCACCCAGGCGCTCACCCAGCGTGGCATCCCCTATGAGGAACTTGCGGTGTACACCACCCACTACGACAACCCCCGCTCCCCCGAGTTGAGGGAAGCGCTGGAGGCGGGCGAGCTGTCCTACGTCACCTTCACCTCCGCCTCCACCGTGAAGGGCTTTGTGGCCTCGGTGGGGGAGGATGCCCCTCTAGGCAAGATTACGGGCCTGTGCATCGGTGCACAGACCGCCCAGGAGGCCCAGCGCCACGGCATCCCCGTTTTGATTGCGGAGGAAGCCACCATTCCCGGCCTGCTGCGGCTGGCCCAGACTTTGTAATACAAGGAGGAATTCCAAATGGAACTCACTCATAGACCCCGCCGCCTGCGCACCTGTCCCGAAGTGCGCAGCCTGTGCCGGGAGACCCGGCTGTCCCCCGACAGCCTCATCTACCCCATCTTTGTGGATGAAACCCTCCAGGGCACCCGCCCCATCCCCTCCCTGCCCGGACAGTTCCACTACGGCCTGGACAGCGTGTGTCAGGCGGTGGAGGAGGGCCTGGCCCACGGCGTGGACAGGGTGA
>CABPXX010000375.1 GCA_902461475.1 uncultured Eubacteriales bacterium
GCGGGCCCCGGTCCGGCGCCATGTGTCTGTCCGTCCTCCCCGCCTGCGGCGGCACCTCCGCCTCCGGCAGCGACCAGGTGGTCATCTACTCCAACGCCGACGAAGAGGCCATCACCGCCATGGAAAACGCCCTGGACAACAACGGCTATAAGGGCAAGTACATCTTCCAGACCTACGGCACCTCCGAGCTGGGCGGCAAGCTCATGGCGGAGGGCACCAACCTGGAGGCCGACCTGGTGACCATGAGCACTTTCTACCTCCAGAGCGCCCAGGACCAGAACGCCATGTTCCTCCCCCTGACCTTTGAGGTGAACACCCTCACCGAGGTGCCCGACTACACCGCTCCCATCACCGCCCAGGAGGGCGCCATCATCCTCAACACCGAGCTGATGAAGTCTGAGGGCCTGCCCACTCCCACCTGCCTGAAGGACCTGGCCGACCCCGTGTACGAAGGACACATCGCCGTCACCGACATCCAGTCCTCCTCCACCGCATGGCTGCTGATCCAGGCCCTGGTGGACGCCGCCTACGGGGAGGACGGCGCCCAGGAGACCCTGGCTGCCATCTACAAAAACTGCGGCGCTCACATTGAGACCTCCGGCTCCGGCCCCCTGAAGCTGTGCCGCGCCGGTGAGGTGGCCATTGGCTTCGGCCTGCGCCACCAGGCCGTGGCCGACAAGGCCGATGGGCTGCCCATTGACTACGTGGACCCCACCGAGGGCAACTTCTCCCTCACCGAGTCGGTGGCCGTGGTGGACAAGGGGGACAACACCAACCCCCTGGCCATGGAAATGGCCCAGTGCATCATTGAAAACGGCCGGGAAGAGTTGCTCCAGACCTACCCCAACCCCCTGTATGAGGGCGAGAGTTCCGATTCCGCCCACAAGTCCGCCTATCCCCAGGTGTTTGACGAGCCTCTGACCCTGGAGCTGTTCCAGGCCCACCAGGAGCTGTCCGAGGCCGCCAAGGGCTGATGAAAGGGAGTGTGGGACATGAATACCTATAAACTTCTGACTCCCGGTCCCCTCACCACCACCGACACCGTCAAGCAGGAGATGCTGGTGGACCGCTGCACCTGGGATGACGACTACAAAGTCGTCACCCAGCGCATCCGCCGCCAGCTGCTGAAGCTGGCCCACGTCTCCGAGGACGACTACACCGCCGTGCTCATGCAGGGCAGCGGCACCTTTGGCGTGGAGAGCGTGCTCACCAGCGTGGTGGGCGACCAGGACAAGGTGCTCATCTGCTCCAACGGCGCCTACGGCAAGCGCATGGTGGACATCTGCCAGCACAGCCGGGTCCCCTACGTCCACTACGCCCAGGACTATGACAAGGTGCCCGACCCCGCCCGCGTGGCCCAGCTGCTGGCCCAGGACCCCACCATCACCCACGTGGCCATGGTGCACAGCGAGACCACCAGCGGCATCCTCAACGACATCCAGTCGGTGGGGAAGGTGGTCCACGACGCAGGCAAGACCTTTATCGTGGACGCCATGTCCTCCTTTGGCGGGGTGGATATCCCCGTGGCCCAATGGAACATCGACTTCTTGGTCTCCAGCGCCAACAAGTGCATCCAGGGCGTCCCCGGCTTCTCCTTCATCCTGTGCCGCAGAGACAAGCTGCTGGCCAGCGAGGGCAAGGCCCGGGGCCTGTCGTAGGTGGCA
>CABPXX010000376.1 GCA_902461475.1 uncultured Eubacteriales bacterium
ATGTGTACATTGGCGGGCCACTGGGCGGTGGCGTAGGGGGACTGGGGAGTGTAGGGGTCGTGGTTGCCGGGGGCGATGAAGACGGGGACGGACAGCTCCCCCAGGGCCTGGGTGAGAGCCTGGACCGACTGGGGGTAGACCCGCTCTGCATCCAACAAATCTCCCCCCAGCAGCACCAGGTCTACCTCCTCCGCCTGGGCCAACTGGGCCAGACGGCGGGGGAGGTCCCGCAGTTCCCGCCGCCGTTGGGCGGCCTGGGGGGCGGGGAGGCTGCTGAGGGGGGAGTCCAGGTGGAGGTCCGCGGCGTGTAGAATACGCATGGGGAGCCCTCCTTATCCGTCAATGTCCACCCGCTCTACACTGAGGCAGCGGCGGGGGGTGGGGGCGCGGGGGAAAAGCAACCGGGCCCAGGCGGCGGGTGTTGGTGTCGATGGTAACCAGCACCCCGTCCATGCCGCAGGGGCCGTCGGCGGGCTGGAACCGCTGGGGCAGGCCGCCCAAGAAGCGGTTGATGGCCTGGGAGGGGTGGATGCCGATCACCGACTGGGTGGGTCCGGTCATGCCCAGGTCGGTGACAAAGCCCAGCCCCTTGGGAAAGACCTGGGTGTCGGCGGTGGGCACATGGGTGTGGGTGCCCCACAGGGCCTGGGCCCGTCCGTCCAGATACCAGGCCATGGCCCCCTTTTCGCTGGTGGCCTCGGCGTGGAAGTCCACCAGGGTGAGGGTGGCGTCCCCCTCCTTCAGAATCTCGTCCATTTTGGTGAAGGGGTTGTCGAAGTTGGAGTCCATACCGCAGCGGCCAATGAGGTTGACCACCCGGATGGTGGTGCCCCGGGGACCGTCGAAGATACCCCAGCCCCGGCCGGGGGCCCGGCTGGTGTAGTTGGCGGGGCGGAGGATATAGGGGTTGCGCTCCATCTCGTCCACGATCTGGCGCTTGCCCCAGGTGTGGTTGCCCATGGTGATGACGTCCGCCCCGGCGGAGAAGATGTCCCGGGCCTGCTGGGGCATCAGGCCGTTGGAGGCGGCGTTTTCCCCGTTGACCACGGTAAAATGAATGTCATACTGGCGGCGGAGGGTGGGCAGGTGGCGGCAGAGAAAGTCCACGCCGCTCTCGCCTACCACGTCTCCAATGGCCAGAACACGAAGTTCCATACAAAAAGCCTCCCGGTTAGGAATTGGCCCCGTCCATGGTCTGCTGGATGATGTCGTCAAACACCTCCCGGGACTGTGCTCCCATGATATAGCCATAGACGTTGCCGTTTTTGTCGATCATAAAGGTGGTGGGGAAGGAGGAGATGCCGTAGGAGTAGAAGAGGCTGGCATCTTCGTTCATGAGGGTGGGATAGGTGTACCCGTTTTCCTCCAAAAAGGCGGTGATATCCTCCGCCGAGCCCTCCTGGCCCAGATTGGGGGCGGCTACCCCCAGCACCACCAGGTCCTTCTCGTTTTTGCCGTAGTCCTCGTAGACGGCTTGCAAGTCGGGCATCTCACTGCGGCAGGGCCCACACCAAGTACCCCAGAAGTTCAGCAAAATAGTCTTTCCCTTGTACTGGTCCAGGGTATGGGTGTTGCCGAACTGGTCGGTGAGGGTGAAGTCCAGGGCGGGAATGGGGGCCTGGCTCTCCTCTGGGGCATCGGTGGCCTCTGGAGTGTTTGTCG
>CABPXX010000377.1 GCA_902461475.1 uncultured Eubacteriales bacterium
CCTTCTCGTCCACGATGTAGTCGGCATCGATGTTGACGTCCTCCTCCTCCTTGGTGTCCACCTTGGCGATGCGCTGGCACTTCAGGCGGGAGACGAACTGGTCCACGATGGTGTACAGCTGGGTGGACTTCTCGCCCTGTCCGGAGATGATCAGGGGGGTGCGGGCCTCGTCGATAAGGATGGAGTCCACCTCGTCCACCACGGCGAAGTTGTGGCCCCGCTGCACCAGCTCGCTGGAGTAGATGGCCATGTTGTCCCGGAGGTAGTCGAAGCCGAACTCGTTGTTGGTGCCGTAGGTGATGTCGGCGGCGTATGCGTCCTTCTTGGCCTGTCCCATGACGCCGTGGATCACCAGACCCACGGTGAGGCCCATGAAGCGGTACACCTTGCCCATCCATTCGGAGTCGCGCTTGGCAAGATAGTCGTTGACGGTGATGATGTGGACTCCCTTGCCCGACAGGGCGTTCAGATAGGCGGGGAGGGTGGCCACCAGGGTCTTGCCCTCGCGATACGGCCCTGGTGCAGGATGATGCCGCCGATGAGCTGTACCCGGTAGGGGCGCATTCCAAGAACACGCCAGGCGGCCTCCCGGCAGGCGGCGAAGGCCTCGGGCAGGATGTCGTCCAGCGTCTCGCCGTCTGCCAAACGCTGCTTGAACTCGGGGGTCTTGGCCTGGAGCTGGGCGTCGGTCAGCGCCTTGTACTCCTCCTCCAGCCCCTCGATCTTATTTACAAGAGGGAGGATTGCCTTGACCTCCCGCTGGGAGCTGGTCCCGAAAATCTTTTTAAATACGTTCATAAACACACCTCGATGTTGTTGCTCTTCTCTCAGGATCTATTTCCAGCGCCGTACTTCTTATGGGGAAGGAGTGCCTGTTGGTAGGTATACCTGGGCGCATTATGTTTTAGTATACCATATTTACACGCCGGAAAAAAGAGCAAATTGTAAACTTCGTACCACAATCTGACCAATTTTCCCGGTGGAATTTTTGAATTTCCGCCGCAGGTGTATAAATGTGCGCCTGGGGTTGACATTCTGGGGGCTTTGTGGTAACGTATGCAATACAAGTGAACAGGACAAACGAAGCGTGCAGGAAAAGCGCGGGTTCCCGCCTACCGAAGGAGTAACACTCTCAGGTGTCCGGCCCACTGGGCTGGGACGAGGACTGTACGTGGATGTGACTCTGGAGAAGCTCGACGAACGAGTGCCGAAGGTGCAATGCGGGACCGGCTCAGCCCCCGTAAATCTCTCAGGCAAAAGGACAGAGACGAAGAAAGCGCCCCTGCTGTGCCCAATGGGCCCGGCCGGCGGGTGTTTTTTCCGCAATGTTTTCGGACCGTGGAGCGTACTCCACGGTCTGTTTTTTGTTCAGAAAAGGAGAGGGATCCATCATGTTAGAGTCTTTGGAAGCGGCACTGTACCCCATTGTAGTCAACATCAATACCTATTTGTCCAGCTATATTCTGGTCTTTCTGCTCATCGGCGTGGGCCTGTTTTACAGCATCCGCACCCGCTTTGTGCAGGTGCGCTGCTTCGGCGAGGGGATGCGGAAGGTGTTCGGCAACCTGACCCTCCGGGGCGGGAAGCAGGAGCACGGGATGAGCTCCTTCCAGGCCCTGGCCACCGCCATCGCCGCCCAGGTGGGCACCGGCA
>CABPXX010000378.1 GCA_902461475.1 uncultured Eubacteriales bacterium
CAATCCGGGGCCCAGCCCGTGCCCGCCGACCGGATGAAGGAAGTGGACATGGCTGGCCCCTACTACTACGCCACCATCGTGTGCCTGACCTCCAAGGACAGCCCCTACGCCTCCGCCACCTCCATTGCCGACCTGGCCGGGGGCATCTGTACCGCCCAATCCGGCACCATCTGGTATGACTCCTGTCTGCCCCAGATTCCCGACGCCAACCTCCTGTCCCCCGCCGACAACGCCCCTGCCATGATCATGCAGCTGCAAACCGGCATGGCCGACTTCATCTGCACCGACATGCCCACCGCCAAGGGCGCCGCCGCCAAGGACGACAACCTGGTGGTGCTGGACTTCTCCGGCACCGACGGGGACTTCCAGTTTGAGACCGAGGCTGAGCGGGCGGAGAACGTGAACATCGGCATCTCTGTCAAAAAGGGCAACACCCAGCTCAAGGACGCCATGGACGCCGTCCTCTCCCAGCTCACCCAGGAGGACTTTGACGCCATCATGGACCAGGCCATCGCCGCCCAGCCCGCCACCGACGACACCGACGCCAACCTCTTTGTCAAGTTGGGTCAGGACATGGCCCAGCTGTGGAGCGAGTACCACACCGGCTACCTCAAGGGCATCCTGAATACCCTGGTGCTAGCCGTGGCCGCCACCGTCATTGGATGTGTCATCGGCCTGGTCTGTGGCATCTTGAACACCATCCCCTACGCCAAGCAGGACCCCCTGCCCAAGCGGGTCATCCTCAAGGTGATCCGGGCCCTGGTGCGCATCTATGTGGAGGTGTTCCGCGGTACTCCCATGGTGCTGCAAGCGGTGTTCATCTACTACGGCCTGCCCTACTTCACCAATGGCTCGGTGGCCTTCCGGGGCTCCTCCGGCATCTGGCTGGCCTCCATCATCGTGGTGTCCATCAACACCGGCGCCTACATGGCCGAGTCGGTGCGTGGCGGTATCATCTCCATTGACCCCGGCCAGACTGAGGGCGCCCGGGCCATCGGCATGAACCACTTCCAGACCATGACCTCGGTGATTCTGCCCCAGGCCATCCGCAACATCATCCCCCAGATCGGCAACAACTTCATCATCAACATCAAGGATACGTCCGTGATGTTCATCATCAGCTTCACCGAGTTCTTCGCCTTCCACCGCTACATCGTGGGCGTGAACAACATGTACTTCCCCTCCGCCGCCATCGAGATGATCGGCTACCTGACCATGACCCTCATTGCCTCCGCCCTGCTGCGGCTCATTGAGAAGCGCATGGACGGCTCGGACAACTACGAGCTGGTACAGGTGGACGCCCTGACCATGGCCGCCGGGACCTACAGCCACCCCAACCGGGGCACGCCCTTTGACGAGCACAGCAAGGAACAGCGGGACCGCAACGGCAGCACGAGAGGAGAGCGGTAATATGAGCGACGCCATTTTACAAGTCAAGCACCTGTCCAAGGCCTTTGGCAGCCACCAGGTGCTGAAAGATATCGACTTCACCGTCCGGCCCGGAGACGTGACCTCCATCATCGGTGCCTCCGGCTCGGGCAAGTCCACCCTGCTGCGGTGCATCAACCTCCTGGAGACCCCCTCCGCCGGAGACATCCTCTTCCACGGGGAGAACATCACCGCCCGGGGCTT
>CABPXX010000379.1 GCA_902461475.1 uncultured Eubacteriales bacterium
AAGTGGAATTCCGGTCTTGGCGTTTGGGGGGGGGGGGCGGGCCCAGCCGCTCCTCCACGTCGTCCAGCTGGCCGGGATAGAAGTCCAGACCTCTGCGGGCGTCCCGCACTAGCTCCGCCACATCGTCGGCGGCGTAGCGCAGCTGTGACACCTTCTGGGCCAGTTCGGACAGCTCGGTGCTATACCGTCCCCCCTGGGTCAGGGCGTTTTCAGCGTTGGTGAGCAGGGCCACCGCTCCGTCGGACATCTCGCCTCCGGTGAGGGCCTGCCACGCCTGGTCCACGGCATCGGTGATGCGCTCGGCGTTGCGGAGAATCTCCCGCTGGGCGGTGAGCTCCGCCTCCTCGCCCACCCGCAGCTGGGCCCGCTCCAGCTCCCCGATCTGGTGCTGGAGGGTGTCCATGCGCCGGGCCTTCTCCCCCTCGTCCATCTGCACCGCTTTGAGCTGGCTGCGCAGGTCCTTCACATGCTCATAGGCGTCGGCGTAGGTCTGTCGCTGGGGCGAGAGGTGGGCAAAGTTGTCCAGGCTCTCCAGGTGGGTGTCCTCGTCTAATAGCTGCTGGGCGTCGTGCTGGCCGTGGATGTTCAGAAGCTGGCTGCCCAGCTCCCGCAGCTGAGTCACCAGCACCGGGTGCCCGTTGACCCGGCAGGTGTTTTTCCCGTCGGGGTGGATGACCCGCTCCACCAGTAGTTCCCCGTTTTCGTCGGGGGCGATGCCATACTGTTCAAACCAGTTTAAGGCGGGCAGTCCGCCAAACACCCCCGTCACCCGGGTACACTTGGCCCCGGTGCGGATGAGGTCCCGGCTGGTACGCTCCCCCAGCACAGCGCCGATGATGGCGCCGATGGCGTCCACCACAATGGATTTACCGGCTCCCGTCTCGCCGGTGAGCACGTTAAATCCCTCTCCAAAGGCGATTTCCGCCTGGGAAATCACCGCAATATCCTCAATGTGAAGCAAGGAAAGCATATCAAATCTCCCCTTTCGGCGCCCTACTCTCAGTCCAGCATGGCCGCCATTTCTCGACAAAATTCTTCCGCCAGGTGGTTGGTGCGCATGATGATGATCACCGTGTCGTCCCCGGCCAGAGAGCCCACGAATCCGTCGATGTCCATCCCGTCCAGGGCGGCCCCTGCCGCCGAGGCAAGCCCCGGCATGGTCTTGACCACCACGATATTCTGGGCCACGTCAAAGGAGGTGACGCCTTCCTTGAAAATGTTGCGCAGACGGCCGGCAAAGTTGTGGTGAGGCTGTTTGTTTTGCGCCACCACATACTTGTACGTCCCGGCCCCGGTGGGTTGCTTGACCAGGTTCAGCTCTTTTATGTCCCGGGAAATGGTGGCCTGAGTGGCCAAAATCCCACACGCCCGCAGGCTCTCCAGCATCTGTTCCTGGGTCTCAATGTCCTGCTCGGCGATGATACGCAGAATTTCCGACTGTCGCTTTGACTTCATCCTCTCACGCCTTTCCCAATTTCTGATTGATAACCTCGTAGAAGGTCCGTCCGGTGAGCTTGACCAGCCGGGTCACGTGGCGGGACTTGCGGCACTCCACCCAGTCCCCCGGCTGGACCTTAAAGGCCCGGCCACCATCCACCGACAGGCTGGCATTTTTCCGGCTGC
>CABPXX010000380.1 GCA_902461475.1 uncultured Eubacteriales bacterium
GTACCACTTTACCGGGCCACCCTCTTTGCCCGACAGGCCCCCCAGATTTTCGATGGTGATCTGATTCGGGGGGGTCTGACCAAGGCCATGCAGGACAACGCCCCCCTCACCGACGACTGCTCGGCGGTGGAGCGGCTGGGCATGCCGGTGTCCCTGGTGGAAGGGGACCGGAGCAACATCAAATTGACCACCCCGGCAGACCTGGCGGTGGCCCGAGTGATTTTGGAGGGATGGAACCAATGATGCGAGTGGGACATGGTTATGACGTGCACCGCCTGGTGGAGGGGCGCAAGCTCATATTGGGGGGCGTGGAGATCCCCTGGGAGAAGGGCCTGCTGGGCCACTCGGATGCGGATGTGCTGGTACATGCGGTGATGGACGCCCTGCTGGGCGCCGCCGGTCTGTGGGACATCGGCCACGCCTTCCCGGACAACGACCCCGCCTATGCAGGCATCGACAGTATGCTGCTGCTGGCTCAGGTGCGGGACATGCTCACGGAAAAGGGGTACACGGTGGGCAATGTGGACGCCACCATCCTGGCCCAACGGCCCAAGCTGGCCGGACATATCCCCCAGATGCGGCGCAACATCGCCCAGGTACTGGAGGTAGAGGAGGACTGCATCAACGTCAAGGCCACCACCGAGGAGAGGCTGGGCTTTACCGGCTCCGGAGAGGGCATGGCCGCCCATGCTGTGGCCCTTCTGGTTCGATAAGTGCAAACACCCACGGACGCTCTTGTGCATAGGATGTGCAAGAGCGTCCGTATCTTTTTTTGTGGGAGCGGACCATCCAACGGGAAGGGAAATGATACCAAATGGTATATTATCTGATTGTATGCCGCTCCCTGACCTATGCCCAGCGTGGGGTGCGGCTGCTGGAGCGGGCCGGCATTTCTACCTATCTGGTGCGAGCGCCCCGGCTCATCGCCCAGGCGGGGTGCGCATACTGCATCAAAGTGTCCCAGCGGTGGCTGGAGCGGGCGGTGGAGCTGATACGGGAGGCCAAGCTGGTCTCCCGTGGCGTATATCAGCAACTGGAGGACGGGAGCTATGAGGAGGTATCGGTATGATCTACTTGGACAGCGCAGCCACCACCATGGAGAAGCCAGCCTCCGTGCCCTCTGCCACCGCTTGGGCCATGACCCACATGGCCAGCCCAGGCCGGGGCGGACATGGGGCGGGCATGCGGGCAGCGGACACACTATACGCGCTGCGGGAGACGGCGGCCCAGCTCTTTGACGTGCCCAATCCAGAGCAGGTGGTGCTCACCTACAACGCCACCCATGCGCTGAATTTGGCCATCCACGCCCTGGTGCGCCCTGGGCACACTGTGCTCATCTCCGGCTATGAGCACAACGCCGTCACCCGCCCCCTGTGTGCCCGGGGGGACCTTATCATTCGGGTGGCTCAGGCTCCGGTGTTTGACCAGGCGGGGATTCTGGCCGCCTTTGAGGAGGAGTTGCGGCGGGGGGTGGATGTGGTGGTCTGCACCCACGTCTCCAACGTCTTCGGCTTTATTATGCCCATAGGCGAGTTGGCCCGGATGTGCCGGGAGCGGGGAGTGCCCCTGATTGTGGACGCCTCCCCGTCCCCCCGGCGCCCGCCCGTGCGCCCAAAGCGCAG
>CABPXX010000381.1 GCA_902461475.1 uncultured Eubacteriales bacterium
CGGGGGCCACAGCCTCCAGCCCATACTGGGCGCAGGCGGCCTGGTACAGCCCGGACTGGATGGTGCCGTCGGTGGCCAGAATGGCGGGACGGCGGCGACCCTGGGCGTAGATGGCGGCGGCAGTCTCCCGAATCATGTGGAGAATGGGGGTGTGAATATCCCCTTGCAGCTTGTCCACAAAGTAGTGGGAGGTGTTGCAGGGGATGGCGATGGCAGTGCAGCCGCAGTCCTCCAGCAGCTTGGCGTCTCGAAGCAGCCGCTCATACAGGGCTTCCGTGTTCCCGGAAAGGATGGCGGCGGTGCGGTCGGGCATTTTGGTGTCGGACAGGATGAGAGTGGGCAGGTGCTCCTGGTCACAGCTGGCCTCGGTGCGGTCCAGCACATATTGATAGAAGACCTGGGTGGCCTGGGGGCCCATGCCCCCCAAAATGCCCAGCTTTTGTTCAGTCATATTCGGAATCTCCCTTAGTTCTGGGGCTTTTTGCAGTACTGGCGGAAGCGGTGGATGTTGCCGATGTGGTTTTTCCACACCCGCAGCACTCGGCCCAGGGTGTAGTCCGGGCGGTACTCCATGGAGTGGTGGTCGGCCCCGGCCCGGACGAGGGCCTTCATCTGGGGGTGATAGTTCTTGGGGATGAACTCGTAGGCCAGAACCCGGGGAATCATCCGCCACAGGCTCTGGTTTTTCACCACGGTGAGGGGCAGGTCCTTGCCCTCAATGAGATCGCCCACCAGGTAGGTGGCGATGTTGTGGCCGGACCCGGTGACATAGTAGTTGGAGCGGCCCTGGCGGCAGTTGATCTCGAAGGCCTTGTACTTGCCGTCCCGCTGGTCGTACTTGATGTCGAAGTTGGAGAAGCCCACATATCCCAGGTTCTCCAGCATCCCCCGAATCTTGTCGCACAGCTCCTGCTGGTGCTCGGTGATGATGACGGCGTGGTTGCCGATACCGTGGGGGGAGTGCTCCTCCAGCAGCACATGGCCCAGGCACATGAGCTTGACCTTGCCGTGCTGGTCGGAGTAGTTGGTCAGCACCCGCATGTAGGTGTCGTCCCCGGGAATGAACTCCTGGAGAATCATTTTGCCCGGATACCCGGCGGCATACACCTCGTCCAGGGCGGAGAGAAGCTCCTCCCAGGTGTCGCACAGGTACACCTTCTTCAGCTCCCGGTGGCCGGTGGCCCAGTAGGCCACGCCGTCGGCGGGCTTGGCGATGTAGGGGGCACCGAAGGGGGGCTGGAAGTCGTGGCCCATCTCCTTGGAGTAGATGAAGGTGGTGGGGTGGTCGATGCCGTAGCGGTCACACAGGGCGTAGAACTGCTCTTTGTCGGTGAGCTGGTCCAGCATTTCCCCGGAGATGTAGTTGCACTTGACGTTTTCGGGGAACTTGTCTTTCAGGTGGGCGGCCAGCTTCACATAGCTGTCGCCGCAGCCGATGACCAGCACCGTCTTGGGGTGTACTTCCCGGGCCACGTCGGTGACGTTTTTCAAAAACGCGTCGGCGTCTTCATTCTCCAGGCAGGGGCGGTAGTCGATGATGGAGGAGAAGGCGCAGGGGAAGGTGGCGGCGAACTTGCCGAAGGCAAAGCTCTTTACCCGCACTCGCTT
>CABPXX010000382.1 GCA_902461475.1 uncultured Eubacteriales bacterium
ACACCATGTCGGTGTTGTCCAGCAGAGCGGAAATCTGGTCCTTGCTCTCCTTGGCGGACTCACGGCCCACCTCGGGGTTGGCGCCAGCGCCCTTACCGGCGGTGAGCTTCTCGCCGATGGGCAGCTTCTGGGTGGCCTCGGAGGCGGCCAGGCACTGACGGTCGGTGTTCACAGCAATGAACTCCACACCCTGCATGCCCACACGCACCATGCGGTTGACCACGTTACAACCGCCGCCGCCGACACCGATGACCTTCAAGGTGTCGCCACTTTTTACCTCAGAATCCATGACAAAAGCCATAAATATGACCCTCCTATATCCAAAACAGTTTGTGTCAATGCCTGCAATAATCCAGACTACAAATCACATTTTATTTTAGCGGCTTTTCCTCACGGGGTCAATAGTGAAATGCAAGTTTTTTTGCAGAATTTTGTCGCGTCCTTTTGGCAGTTCCAGCCAATAAAACGAAAAAAGCCCCCACCCCGCACACATGGGCGGGATGGGGACGCATGGGTCTCACGCTTCTGGGGTGGCAGAGGGCTCCGGGGACGCCGAGGCTGCGGGCTCTGTGGAGGCCGAAGGCTCAGGGTCCGGAGACTGGGAGGCCGCAGGGTCCGGAGCGTCCGACGCCGTGGCTTCCGGGTCCGGGCTGGCACTGGGCTCGGGCTGGGCGGACTGCTTGGGGTTTTGGACAAACACCTTGTTGTCAGAAACGGTGAAGTCAAACACCCGGGCCTCACCCTGGGGCAGCTTGCCGCTGTCCAAAGCCGCCTGGAACAGGTTGAGCATCTGGCCATAGTCCCCGTGGAGGGGGAACCGCAGCTGATGGATGCCGTAGTTGACCAGAATGGAAGAGGCCGCCGAGCAGTCAAACTGGGTGCACTGGCTCAGCTTCCCCGCCTGGTCTAAGGCCTCCATCAGAGGGACGATGGCCTCCCCCTTGGACTGGTCCGCTTCGCTGACCTGCATGGGCTGGCCCGCCTGGGGGTCCACCACCTCCAGGCCCACAATGGCAATGCCCTGGTTTTGGTTGGTGGTCTCCAACAGGTAGCCGTCGGAGGCCATGAGCCATTGGCGGCCATTGCCTTCCACGGTGGCGGCCACCGTGGAAGCTGAGCACCACCTGGAGGGTCACCTTATCCGGGAAGGTGTGGCCCACCACCACCCGCTGGACATAGGGCAGCTTGCTGCCCACCAGCTGGTTGATCTGCCAGGTCCACAGGGTCACCAAGTTATCCCCCATCTCGATCTCCGAGGCGTCAATGATCTCCTGGGCGGTGTAGTGGGAGTTGCCCTCTACCTTCACCTCATTGACGCGGAAGAAGATGACACAGGCGGTGACAATGGCTGCTACCACTGCCACCAGAGAGATCAATTTATAGAAAAACCGAAACCGGCCTCGGCGCCTGGTGCGCCGGGGGTGCTTCCGCTCACGTGCCATGCCAAATCACCTCTGTTGTGGTAAATTTATCTGCGCTGTATCTGGGCCCCCAGGCGGTTGAACATCTCCTCCAGGCGCTCATAGCCCCGGTCGATGTGTTCCACGCCCCGCAGCTGGGTCTCACCCTGGGCTCCCAGGGCGGCCACGGCCAGTGCGCCCCCGCCC
>CABPXX010000383.1 GCA_902461475.1 uncultured Eubacteriales bacterium
ACCACCGCTCTCCGTCCTGGCTGTCCACCCGCAGCGAGGCGTTGTCGGGCAGGGTAATGCGGGTGCCCGCCTTCACCAAGCGGTCAATGATCTTCTGCTCCAGGCGGTTGATGGTGTTTTGCTGGTCGGCAATCATATCCACATCCGAGTTGCCCAGCAGCTGGCCGTACACGGACACGCTGCGCTGCAAGACGATGGGGAATATCCCCGGCTTGTAGAAGGGGATGAGGGTGGGGCGCATCACCGGGTTGCCCTCCTGGTCCAGATCGGGGGGGGCTCCGGGGGTGGACAGGCCCCTTCCCGGTGGTGATGGGCAGCAGCACCTGCTCATACTCCTGCACCTGGTCTTCAAACTCTTCACAGCCGCACCAGGGGCATCCGCCCCCCTGGTACTCCCGGGGTGCCTGGCTCTGGTCCGGCTCCACGGGCAGGCTGTCCAGACCGCCGCCCCCGGCCATGGCCTCCTGGGCCAAGGTCTGGGCCAGCATCTGCCCCGCCTCCTGGCGCAGCAGCTCCCCCTCTTCCTGATGGAACGCCTGGGCGGGCTGTTGGATGAGCTGTCCGGGCAGGGGCCTCACCCGGCCGCACTGGCGGCACACGGGCTGCCGCCGGGCCTGGTAATCCTCCAGGTCCTCCAGAGGGGTGTCGTTGACCCAGCAGTACCGATTCACGCCCCCTTGGGCGTTCTTCTCATAGCCCACATACCGGGTGAGGGCGTCCTCCACGGCGCTGACGCCGTCCACCCCCCGCACGGCGGGCTCGGACTCCCCGTCCTCCTCCACCCAGATGCCGTACTCCCGGAAGATGGCGTCCCGGGTGGTGGGGATTTTCACAATTACCCAGTCCATGTCCTGAATGGAGGTGAACACTCCAGGCTGGGGGGCCAGCTGCTTGGGGTGGAGCATGCGCACCACCTGGGTGCCCACGGTGTCGTGGGTGCGCTCCCGGTTGTCCCACTCCACCAGGTAGGCCACGCCCCCCTGGATGGGGACGGTGCGCTCGGCCAGGTCGTTGAGCTGGGTAAAGGGCAGCCGCTCCAGCTCGGTGCGCAAGAAGTGCTCCAGCAACAGGGCCAGCCCCTCGTCCTCTTTCCGGCGGGGGGTGACCTTGGGCTGGGGAATGGAGCTGGACACCTGAGTCTCCACGTTTTCAAAGACGATGTTGCGCACGTGGCTGGTGCTGCGCACGCCTCCGTCCCTCCGGGTGTCTCCAGGCACCAATGGACGCAGCTGGTGGTCTCCGTTGTAGATGCGCTCCCGCTGGTCCATGCGGGCGTACTCAGCGGAGTAGGCGGCGTTGCTCAGGGCCAGCCGCTGCTGCCACAGCTTCAGCTTCTCCCCCGCGTGTTTCTGGTGTTTGGCCTTCATCTTCAGATGCTCACGTTGTCACCGGGCCTGCCCCACAGCCGCAGCAGCATCTCCCGGTCCCCGGGGCTGGCCCGGTTCCAGTCCTCCCACATGTCCGAGGTCCACCGGGCGGTGCCTCCGGGCTGGGGGGGGGTCAGGCGCATGGACTGCTGGGGGCGCACGTAGTGGGCGATGGCCAGAGCCATGACACAGTCGTCGTGGGCCCCCGGCTCCGCCTCGGGGCGCATC
>CABPXX010000384.1 GCA_902461475.1 uncultured Eubacteriales bacterium
CTGCCGCTGTACCACCAGGGCCGCCAGCTCCTCCTGGGTGAATCCCTCCCCGGACAGGTACCGCTCCATGAGCTCCTCGCTGCACAGAGCCGCCCCCTCCCCTCGGGCGTCCGGGTCTGCCATATCCACAAAGCCGTGGCCCAGCCGCCCCTCCAGCTGTTTGAGGATGGCGGCCTTGCCCTCATTGGGCTGGTCCATCTTGTTGACAAAGAGAAAGACGGGCACCCCCGCCTCCTCCAGCAGCTGCCACAGGGTCTCGGTGTGGCCCTGGACCCCGTCAGCGGCGCTGACCACCAGGATGGCGCAGTCCAGCACTTGCAGGGCCCGCTCCGTCTCGGCGGAGAAGTCCACGTGTCCCGGGGTGTCCACCAAGGTCAGCTCCAGATCCCCCCGGCGTAAGATGGCCTGTTTGGCATAGATGGTGATGCCCCGCTCCCGCTCCAGCTCCTGGGTGTCCAGAAAGGCGTCCCCGTGGTCCACCCGGCCCAGGCGGCGGATGTTGCCCGTCAAATAGAGCATGGCCTCAGTGAGGGTGGTCTTCCCGGCGTCCACGTGGGCCATGATTCCAGTTGTCAATCGTTTCATTGGGTATTCCCCCTGCGTTTGGTTCTCCATTCAGAGTACCCGATTTTTCCCCCTCTTGCAAGGAAAAAAATTGCCCTGGGCTTTGAGCCCAGGGCAATTTTTGATGCTAGGGGGAATTAGGCGTTCTTCTTGCGGAAGATAGCCAGCACAGCCAGACCGGCTGCACACACCACAGCGGTGAACAGGTAGGCAGCCACATTCATGGTATCACCAGTCTGGGGCACCTTGCCGTCATTGGGCTGGGTGGTGGGAGCGGGAGTCTGAGAGGGCTGCTGGGTGGGCATCTCGCCCTCAGCAGTCAGGTTCTCCATGGCGGTGAGCAGGTTCATCACTGCGGTATCCACCTTGGCCTGATCGTCCTCAGTGAGGCTCTCGTCGGCCATCACGGCCTGAGCGGCAACCAGAGCGGAGCGGAAGGCGCCCACGCTGGCCTCGTTGTAGCCGTTGAGGTCCATGGCCTCGGCCTTGGCAATCAGCTCTTCCAGGATGGACTTGTCAGCCTTGAAGCGCTGGGCCAGGATGGCATTGAGCAGGGCCTCAGCCACGGGCTTGATGTCCTCATCCATGGCGTCGCCGTCGTCCATGACCTTCTTGGCAGCGTCCAGAGCATCAACCAGCATCTGCCAGTTGTCAGCCACATACTTGTCCTCATCGGGCAGCATGCTCTCAGCCTTGGCGATGAGCTGCTCCAGCATGCTCTTGTCGCCCTGGGTGAGACCCAGACCCCAGATGCCTTCCAGCAGAGCGTCCCAAGCGGCGTTGATCTCGTCCTGAGTGGCGTTGGGGTTGTCCAGAACGGTCTTGGCGTTGTCCACAGCGGCCTCAAAGGCGGCCTTGGCGGAGTCGGTGACACCCTCGGTGGACAGGGTCAGAGCGTAGTCATAGGTCTTCTGCAGCAGGTCCTTGTTGCCGGGCTGGGCCTCGCCAGCGGGCACCAGAGCGTCCACGGCAGCCTCATAGGCAGGCCTGGGCCCCAGGAACTTCACGGGGTCCGGCAACCT
>CABPXX010000385.1 GCA_902461475.1 uncultured Eubacteriales bacterium
GACGGCGGGGGTCAGGGAGTCCCAGGAGCTGGACACCACTTCCAGCTCCCAGCCGTAGGCCTCACAGATGCGCTTGGCGATCATCACGTCGTAGCCGTTGGCGTAGGACCCGGACACGTTGGAGATGGGCACGGCTCCGTTGGAGTCGTCCATCTGCATCCAGTTGTAGGGGGCGTAGGCGCACTCCATACCCACGGTGAGCACGCCGTCCTCCAATCCGGGGATGGTGGAGGTGTCCACGTCGGTGAAGTCGGGGACGTCCGCGGCCGGTGCCTGGCTGGCAGAGGTGTTGGAGCCGGAGTCTGAGGGGCTGGCGGTACAGGCCGCCAGGGACAGCACCAGCGCCACCGCCAGGAGCAGGGCAAAGAGTTTCTGTTTCATGGGGGTTCCTCTCTCCTTCTTTTTTCGAGTAAACAAAAAGACCATGAACCGCGTGATGCGATCATGGTCAACAAACCCCCGCCCACGAGAGGGACGGGAATGATGTGCTTGCCATGATAGCGCTTCACACCAGGGGGTGTGACAGTCCGCCGGGTATTTCCCGACGACCCAGGCACAAAGCGGGTGGAAGCCCCTTTGCCCTTCGGCGGTGACACCTCGCACCCCACGCCCTTCCAGGCTCATGTGTGGGGCACCCATTGGCACCGCGCCTCTATCAGTGGTTCATTTTGGCGGTATTATATCTCCCCCGGGCAGAATTGTCAACCAATCCGAAGATTTTTGGCAAACCTGCCCGGGGGAGTGGAGGGGGGACGGGGAAACTATGGGGAAATTTCCGTCACTTTAGGACTTTTCCTCGGCGTTTGGCGATGCCCACCACGATGGAGGACAGGGCAAACAGGGCGATGGCGTTGGGGATGACCATGAGGTTGTTGAACAGGTCGGTGAGGCCCCACACCAGGTCGTTGGACATGGTGGTACCCAGGAAGATGAACACCAGAGCCAGCACCCCGTAGACGGGGGCGGCCTTTTTGCCGAAGAGGTACATCACGTTGATCTTGCCGAACAGGTTCCAGCCCAGCACGGTGGAGAAGGCGAAGAAGAACAGGCAGATGGCCACGAAGATGGCCCCGAAGTGGGCGCCGAACACGGTGCCAAAGGCGGTCTGGGCCAGGTTGGCGCTGTTGAGGGTGGAAGTGACGTCTCCCACATAGCCCCCGGCCAAGGGGCCGTCGGAGGTGTACAGGGTGGAGATGACCACCAGGGCGTTGAGGGTGAGCACCACGAAGGTGTCGATGAACACGCCCACCATGGCCACCACGCCCTGCTCGTGGGGGTCTTTCACGTTGGCCTGGGCGTGGGCGTGGGGGGTGGAGCCCATGCCCGCCTCATTGGAGAACAGGCCGCGCTTGGCGCCCTGGCTGATGGCGGTCTTGATGGCGTAGCCGAAGCCGCCGCCGATGATGGCCTGGGGCTGGAAGGCGTAGCGGAAGATCATGGCGAAGGTCTCGGGCAGGTAGGCGATGCGGGCCACCAGCACCGCCACAGCGCCCAGCAGGAAGATGGCGGCCATGATGGGCACCAGCTTCTCGGTGACGGCGGCCCGACGCCGCACGCCGCCCCGGGAGGTGAACACATCCACGG
>CABPXX010000386.1 GCA_902461475.1 uncultured Eubacteriales bacterium
CAGCTGTTCACCCACCACTTCCAGCTGCCGGATGGCGGCGGGGCGGTAGATGTCACAGGCGGCCAGCAGGGGGCGCTTACCCTGCTTTTTCATCAGTCCGGCCAGTTTGGCGCCATTGGTGGTTTTACCTGCGCCCTGCAAGCCCACCAGCATGATCACGGTGGGAGGGGCAGAGGCGATGGCCAGCTTGCTGTCCCCGCCGCCCATAAGAGAGGTGAGCTCCTCATTGACGATCTTGATGATCATCTGGGCGGGGGTGAGGGACTCCAGCACGTCGGTGCCTACGGCACGCTCAGTGACAGAGGCCACAAAGTTCTTGACCACCTTAAAGTTGACGTCCGCCTCCAAAAGAGCCATTTTGATCTCTTTCATGGCGACCTTCACGTCCGCCTCGCTGATGCGGCCCTTGCCACGCAGGCGTCGGAAGGTGGCGGAGAGTTTTTCCGTTAAGCTTTCAAATGCCATAGCTTACTCCTGTTTGAGTTTGGCGGTGTGTTCCTTAATACTCAGGGCGATCTCCTCCAGCGTAGAGGCGGTACAGGACCCGGCTCGCACAGCCTGGAGCAGTCGGTCAGCCGCTTCGTCAATGGCCAGCAGTTCTTTCTGGCTCTGGTGGAAGCGGCGGATGAGGTGAGTTTTCTCCTCAATCTCGTCCATGGCGGCCTCCGCCCGGACAATCACGTCCCGGACACCCTGGCGGGAGATGCCGTAGTTTTCGGCGATCTCGGACAGGGACAGGTCATCGTTATAGTAGAGGTCGAAAAACTCTTTCTGACGGTCGGTGAGCAGATCACCATAAAAATCATAAAGCATCGACATGCGGTACGCCTGATTCTTCATGGTGAGCACCTCCTCGACCTCAGGTTGTAAAGCAGACAAACTTTACAATGGATACTATACCATAGCCGCCTCGGACTGTCAAGGAAAAACACTTTCCATACACTTGGACAATTGCAACAAAAATAACATCTCTCAAAAAGCGGGGTTGGGGATTTTGCTGCAATGAAACGGGTAGGAGGGGGTGTGGTTGTTTTTATAGTGGAAAGATGGAGAAAATGATGTATAATATGCGTACTGAAATTCCCTGAAGGAGGAACGGTATGGAGCGATTCCACAAAACCCTGGCTGACGGGGTAGAGTTGGTCATGACTCGAACCAATCAATTCAAAACCGGCGTATTCAGCGTGACCCTGACGGTGCCCCTGCGGGCAGACACTGCCGCGGCCTACGCTTTGATTCCCGACGTCCTGTACCGGGGCAGTCGGAACCATCCCAACATGGAGAGCCTGTCCGCTGCCACGGACGAGCTCTACGGCGCATCCCTGGGCCCTGCGGTCCGTCAGCGGGGAGAGAGCCAGTGCGTGGGATTCCAATGCAGCTTTATTGACGATCACTATGCCCTGGACGGTATGGCAGTGTTGGAGCCTGCCTTTGCCCTGGTGGGGGAGATTCTGCTGGACCCCTACACCGAGGACGGGGTGTTTTCCCAGGATTTTGTGGCCAGCGAGGGGGCCAATCTGGCCGACCGCATCGCTGCCCGGGTCAACGATAAGCGGGGCTGGTCCATCTTCACCGGG
>CABPXX010000387.1 GCA_902461475.1 uncultured Eubacteriales bacterium
GGGGAGAGAAGCCATGGCGATGCCCCAGGGACATCCCCGAGCAGAAGGTGCCGATGGGCAGCAGCAGGAAGGGGAAATACACCCCGGAGAGGACAGGCACGTCCTGGGGGTCCAATAGGAGCAGCAGAGCGGGCAGCCCCAGACACAGCCCCAGGGCGAACACCAGATAGGGTAGGGTTTCCCGCCAGTGGAGAAGAGAGGGGCCAGGGGCCAGCCCCAGCTTGGCCCGGATGGCGGGCACCTCCACATAACAGCCCACCCAGCGGCCCAGCCACACCAGCATATAGATGGACGCCAGGAGGATGAGGCAGAAGGCAGCCCCCGCCCCGCCAAAGTTCAGCCCACCCCACAGGGCCACGGTGGCGGCCATGAGGGCGAAGTGGGCCAGGGTGCGAAGAACCAAGGTGCGGCCATGATCGGCGAAGGGAAGGGTGGACACCCCGATTTCCGCCCCCAGGACGCCAAACAGAAGATAGGACAGCAGAATCCCACAGCCCTCAAACGGAGGCGGGAAGGAGCAGGTGGGGTAAGAAAATACGGCGGAAACCTCAGGGCCCAAGAAAGCCCGTGTCCCCAACACATACATCAACATAAAATGAACGGCAATTCCAGCCAGAATGCCCAGCGTGATGCGGCGCTGTGCCTGTTTTGTGTCGTCAAAGAGCATACCTTACCCTCCTCTCATAAATCCAATGCCTGCTTGATCTTCTTCACATACCGCCGGGAGACGTACACGATGGTCCCGCCCGCCAGGGTCATTTTGATGGTGCCGGTGAGGGACAAATCCAGAGCGGTGACGCGGTTTAAGTTCACCACCTCTGAGTGGGACACCCGCACCAGCCGGGTCCCGGCCAGGGCCTCCTCCAGTTCATACAGCCGCTCCCGCACCGTGTAAATTCCCGTGGTGGTCTGGCAGGACACCCCCTTGCCGTCGGCGTAAAAACGGAGAATGTCCGAGAGGGGAAGGAGCCGGGCCTCGCCGTCCCGGAAGACGGTGAAGGTGGAGGGGGCGGCCAGTTCTTCCAACTGGCGCACTAGCTGCTCCACCTGGGGGGAGCGGGCAGGGGCGTGGATGACCACCCGGGTCTGGGTCAACTGGGGGTCGATGTGCACTTCCACCTTCATGGTGTTCCCTCCCTTCTCTTGGTACTTTGAGTATACGGAAAATATGGGGCGTTGTCTACCGATTGGGAATAGGCGGCCTGTTTTCCGGGACAGGTGGAAAATAAACGGGCCGCAAGAAGCACTTGCGGCCCGTTGGGGTCAATGTTCAAAGGCTTTGGCCACCCGCTGGAGCTGGTTCACCACCTCCAGGTGCTGGGGACAGGCCCCCTCGCACTGGCGGCAGGAAATGCAGGCCGAGGCGGGTGCGCCTTGGGCGCACAGCTCCCGGTACTCCTTCTTATGGGGAAGCCCGGGCTGGCCCAGAGTCCGGTTATACAGGGCAAAGAGGGCGGGAATGGGAATGTGCTGGGGACAGCCGTCGGTGCAGTAGGAACAGGCGGTGCAGGGAATGGTACCGTCGGCCTGAATCTGCTGGGCGGCCTGCTCCAGCACCGCCACCTCCTGGG
>CABPXX010000388.1 GCA_902461475.1 uncultured Eubacteriales bacterium
GGTGGCCTTCCGGGCCATCATGAAGTGTGTGCTGGACGGCAAGCAGGCGGCCATTCTGGTGCCCACCACCGTGCTGGCCCGGCAGCACTACCTCACCGCCAAGGCCCGGTTTGCCAAGTACCCGGTGGAGATTGAGGTGGTGTCCCGGTTCCGCACCCCCGCCCAGATGAAAAACGCCCTCATGGGGGTGGAGGACGGCTCGGTGGACATTCTCATCGGCACCCACCGCCTGCTGCAAAAGGACGTGCACTTTAAAAACCTGGGTCTGCTGGTGGTGGACGAGGAGCAGCGGTTCGGGGTGACCCACAAGGAGCGGCTGAAGTCCACCCGGCGCCAGGTGGACGTACTCACCCTCTCCGCCACCCCCATCCCCCGCACCCTGAACATGGCCCTGTCCGGCATCCGGGACATGTCCGCCATTGAGGAGCCCCCGGCGAGCCGCCAGCCCGTGCAGACCTACGTTCTGGAGCACAACTGGTCGGTGCTGTGTGACGCCATGCGCCGGGAATTGGAGCGAGGCGGCCAGGTGTACTACCTCCACAACCGGGTGGACACCATCCACGCCACCGCCGTGCGCATCCAGGAGATGCTGGGCGAGGACGTCACCGTAGCAGTGGGCCACGGCAAGATGAGCCAGGAAGAGCTGTCCGACGTGATGACCCGCATGGGGGACGGCGAGGTGGACGTGCTGGTGTGCACCACCATCATCGAGACGGGCATTGATATCGCCAACGCCAACACCCTCATCATTGAGGACGCCGACAGGTTAGGGCTGGCCCAGCTCCACCAGATCCGAGGCCGGGTGGGCCGCTCCACCCGCAAGGCCTACGCCTATATGACCTACCGCACGGGGAAGGTCTTGAGCGAGATCGCCACCAAGCGCCTGTCCGCCATCCGGGAATATGCGGAGTTCGGCTCCGGCTTCCGCATCGCCATGCGAGACCTGGAGATTCGAGGGGCGGGCAACCTGTTGGGCCCCGAGCAGTCCGGCTTCCTCATGAGTGTGGGCTATGATCTGTATCTCAAACTGCTGGAAGAGGCAGTTTTGGCGGAAAAGGGAGAGGTCCCGGTACAGGTGCGGGAGTGCACCGCCGACCTGTCCGTGCCCGCCTCCATCCCCGAGCGGTATGTGCCGTCGGCCCAGCAGCGCATGGACCTGTACCGCCGCATTGCCCGCATCCGCACCGAGGAGGACGGGGACGACGTCACCGACGAGCTCATCGACCGCTTTGGAGACCCGCCCCGTGGGGTCAACAACCTCATTTCCATCGCCCTGCTGCGGTCCCAGGCCGCCAAATGCGGCATGGTGGATATCTCCCAAAAGGGGGCCACCCTGCGGTTTACCCTGGAGGAATTTGACCTCCAGGCCATCGCCAACCTGGGGGGCCAGTACCCCGCCCGGCTGTTGTTCACGCCGGGGCAGGACAAGGGGCTGCTGACCCTGAAGCTGAAACAGGGGGAGGACCCGTTGCGGGTGGCGCAGCAGCTGGTGGAGAAGTACACCGCTCTATTGCCCCAACAAGAAGCATAAAGAACCCGGCGGGGATGATGTGAAATCATCCCCGCC
>CABPXX010000389.1 GCA_902461475.1 uncultured Eubacteriales bacterium
GTCTGGGCTGCCGGGAGATGAAGCCCAAGGGCGAGCTCATTCGCGTGGTGCGCTCCCCGGAGGGGGAGATCTCCCTGGATTTTAAGGGAAAGAAGCCGGGACGGGGGGCCTATGTGTGCCCCAACGAGCAGTGCTTGGCCCGGGCCAAGAAGGCCAGAAGCCTGGAGCGGGCCTTTTCCGCCCCCATTGCCCCAGAGGTATATGAGGCCCTAGAGGAGCAGATGAAGGCGGGTGAGACACCGTGAGTCAAAAGGCATTGAGACTGCTGGGATTGGCCCTGCGGGGCAATAACCTGGCGGTGGGTGAGCTCCCCGTGGGGGAGGCCTGCCAGACCCACCGGGCCCGCCTGGTGCTCCACGCCGCTGACGCCGCAGACAACACCGTGCGCCGGGCTTCCCGAGAGGCCCAACGGGCGGGGGTAGAGCTGGTGGCTCTGCCCTGCACCAAGGAGGAGCTGGGGGCGGCTCTGGGCCGCAACAGCTGTGCCGTGGCGGCGCTCACCGATAAGGGGCTTGCCGCAGCGGTGGCGGCGGACCTGGCCCAGACAAACGGCGACCTGGAGCCCTTGGCCCAGGTCCTGGCAGAGTCCAGCCGTGGAAAAGAAACCAAAACTGTGGGGCGTCGTCGCACCCCACGCAACGCGAACTGATGGAGGTGGCCGATTTGAGCCTTACGAAATATAGCGCCCGTGACGTGGCCAAGGATTTTGGGGTACAGCCCAAGGAGATTGTGGGCGTGCTGGCCCAGCATGGGATGAGCAATGTCTCTCCCACCAAGACCCTCACCGACAAGGAACTGACGGTGATTTTTGAGCACCTGACCCAGAACAACCAGGTGGCGTCCATTGAGAGCATCTACGCCGACGTCTACCACGAGAAGAAGCCCGCGGCTCCCGCCGCCAAGGCCCAGGGCAACCAGGCCCAGCAGGCCGCCCCTGCCAAGCAGGGCGAGAAGGAACCTGCCAAGGCCGTTGAGCACAAGCCCCACAGCCGCACCCCCGAGAAGAAGATCGTGGACACCCGTAAGGGCGGCGGGGTGAACCTGGAGAAGTACGACCAGCGTCTGGAGGACCTGGCTCCCGATAAGGCCAACCGCATGCAGACCGGCAAGCAGAAGTTCCAGAACCGTGGCGGCAAGAACCGTGGCCAGAACTTCGGCAACAAGCGCAAGCAGGAAGAGGCGGAGAAGATGCGCCGCCTCCAGCTGGAGATCGCCAAGAAGACCCCCCTCACCGTGAAGATTCCCGACGAGATCGGGGTGGGCGAGCTGGCCAGCCGCATGAAGAAGACCGGCGCCGAGGTGGTCAAGTGCCTGATGAAGAACGGCATTATGGCCTCTCTGTCCGAGATCATCGACTACGACACCGCCGCCCTCATCGCCATGGAGCTGGGCTGCAAGGTGGAGAAGGAAGTCATTGTCACCATCGAGGAGAAGCTCATTGACGTCTCCGAGGACAAGGAAGAGGACCTGGTGCCTCGCGCCCCCGTGGTGGTGGTCATGGGCCACGTGGACCACGGCAAGACCTCTCTGCTGGACTATATCCGCCACGCCAACGTGGTCTCTGGCG
>CABPXX010000390.1 GCA_902461475.1 uncultured Eubacteriales bacterium
GGCGCGGTGACGGGGCGAGACGGTGCCGTTCTCCATATCCCGGTCGCCCACCACCAGCATGTAGGGGACCTTCTCCAGCTGGGCCTCCCGGATCTTCTTGCCGATCTTCTCGTTGCGGTAGTCCACGTCCACACGGAAGCCCTTGTCCTCCAGCTGACGGGCCAGGTCGGCACAATAGTCGGCAGCGCGGTCGGTGACGGGGAGGAAACGCACCTGCTCTGGAGCCATCCAGGTGGGCAGAGCGCCGGCGTACTTCTCAATGAGCAGGGCCAGGGTGCGCTCGTAGCAGCCCATGGAGGTGCGGTGGATGATATAGGGGGTCTTCTTGGAGCCGTCGGCGTCCACATACTCCATGCCGAACTTCTCAGCCAGCAGCATGTCGATCTGGATGGTGATGAGGGTGTCCTCCTTGCCGAAGACGTTCTTGCACTGGATGTCCAGCTTGGGGCCGTAGAAGGCGGCCTCGTCCACGCCCACCTCATAGTCGATGCCCAGATCGTCCAGAATGGTCTTCATGACACCCTGAGCGTGCTCCCACTGCTCGGCGGTACCCTCGTACTTGTTGTTGGGGTTGGCGGGGTCCCACTGGGAGAAACGGAAGGTGCAGTCCTCTTTCAGGCCCAGGGTCTCCATGCAGTAGTTGGCCAGCTCAAAGCAGCCCCGGAACTCCTCCTCCAGCTGATCGGGGCGCAGCACGATGTGGCCCTCGGAGATGGTGAACTGGCGGACACGAATCAGGCCGTGCATCTCGCCGGAGTCCTCGTTACGGAACAGGGTGGAAGTCTCACCCAGGCGCATGGGCAGCTCCCGGTAGGAGCGCTGGCGGTTGAGGTAGACCTGGTACTGGAAGGGGCAGGTCATGGGACGCAGGGCGAAGCACTCCTTGGTCTCATCATAGGGGTCGCCCAGGATGAACATGCCGTCCAGGTAGTGGTCCCAGTGGCCGGAGATCTTGTACAGGTCCCGCTTGGCCATCAGGGGGGTCTTGGTCAGCAGATAGCCACGCTTCTGCTCGGTGTCCTCGATCCAGCGCTGGAGCAGCTGAACCACTCGGGCACCCTTGGGCAGCAGCACGGGCAGGCCCTGGCCAATGACGTCCACGGTGGTGAAGTACTCCAGCTCACGGCCCAGCTTGTTGTGGTCCCGCTTGAGGGCCTCAGCCTGCTGCTCCAGGTAGGCATCCAGCTCGTCCTTCTTGGGGAAGGCTACGCCGTAGATGCGCTGGAGCATCTTGCGGTTGGAGTCGCCACGCCAGTAGGCGCCGGTGGCGGAGGTGAGCTTGATGGCGTTGCCCTTGATGCGGCCGGTGGAGTCCAGGTGGGGGCCGGCGCACAGGTCGGTGAACTCGCCCTGCTTGTAGAAGGAGATGACGGCGCCCTCGGGGAGATCGTTGATGAGCTCCACCTTGTAGGGCTCCTCACGCTCCTCCATGAGAGCCAGAGCCTCAGCCCGGGGCAGCTCAAACCGCTCCAGCTTCACCTTCTCCTTGCAGATCTTGCGCATCTCGCCTTCCAGCTCGGTGAGGTCCTCGGGGGTGAAGGGGCGGGGGGTATCAAAGTCGTAG
>CABPXX010000391.1 GCA_902461475.1 uncultured Eubacteriales bacterium
GTGGATTCCACAAGGCGGGGGAAGGCCCCGCCTTTGGCGGTCTTTGGTGACTTTCGGGCGGCAGAAAGACACCCCAGCGGAGCGTCCCCACCGGGGGCGCAGGTTTCCGTCTGAGAAATCGGAGGAGTACAATCCTTCTGTATACAAGAAATCGGTTACAAATTCTCGTTTTTCAGCGCCTCCACCAGCTGCTGCTTGCCAATCTTTCGGGCGGCGTAGGCCATGGTGGCAAATACCACCAGGAACACGCTCAGACAGGCGATGCCCAGGGGAATCCAGGGCACTTGGAAGGGGAGGGGATAGCCTTGGGCGATGGCGTCAAAGATGAGGTAGCTGAGGAAGATGGACACGGGAATGCCCAGAATCAAGGCCCGGGTGCCGTAGAGGATGCACTCAAAGCCCAGCATCCGCCGCATCTCCCGCCGGGTCATGCCCACCGACTGGAGCATGGCAAAGTCCCGGGTGCGCAGCATCACATTGGTGGAAATGGTGTTGAATACGTTAGTCATAGCCGCCAGGGAGATGAGGGCGATGAACCCATAGGAGAACACATTGATGATGGTGATGAGGTTCCGGTTGGCCCCGTCATGTTCGGCGTTGTTAAACAGGTTGCCGGGGCGCAGCTGGTGCATGCCCAGCAAGTCCTTGATATCCTGCTCGGCCTGTTGATGGTCCGAGGCCATCATATAGAAGCGATAGCTTCCCTGGGAGACATCCAAGGGAAACTCCTCCAGCTGGGACATGGGATAGAGCACCGTCACAAGTCCCCCATTGGAGAGAAAATAGGGCCATTCCTTCTCCACCAAGGTTACCTCTATGGGTGTGACGTGGGCCACCTCATCCAGAGGATAGAGGGTGGGCGTGCCGTTGTCCGCATCAATGTAGGGCACTTGGACGGTTCCGTCTGGACCCTCCACTGGGCTGTCGGGGTAGTGACCCTCCACTAGGTCAAAGGTGAGAAACGACATGGACAGGGCGGACACCCCCAACTGGTCCAGGTACACGTATTTTCCTTGTTGGGAATCGAATTCCGTGATGCCGTCAAAGGCGATGCCGGAGGTGGAGGCGGGGGCCAGTTTCCGCTGCTCGCACAGGGCCTGATAGGTGTCGTCGTCCACAAAGCTCAGATCAAAGGGCTGGTATACCGTTCCGTCCACGGGAGTGGACAGCTCTTGCATGTCCTGGCTCAAATCCTCCGGGCGGAAGCCGCCGGTGATCTGGAAGCTCAGAACATAGGCGGCGGCGTCCACGCTGTCCAGGCCTCGCAGCTGGTCCAGCAGGGCGTTGGGGGCAATGTCGGTATCCTCGGTGTAATAGGGAAACGACAGGTCGTAGGTGTCCCCGCCAAAGGCCCCGCCCACGGATTTGGTCAGGGAGGAGGAGAAGGAGGAGGCGGAGACAAAGAGCACCACGCTGAGGAAGAGGCTGAACACCGTGGTGCGGTACTTCTTGGCGCTGCGCTTGTAGTACTTCACCCCCAGCACACCGGGCAGGCCGAAGAGCTTTCGGGTGAGCAGGGAGGGGCGCACCAGCTTTTTTGTGCCGTGGATGTCCTGGGACTGG
>CABPXX010000392.1 GCA_902461475.1 uncultured Eubacteriales bacterium
CCTCGGGGATGAGGATGGTGTCGGGGGCCACGTCCAGAATCTCGTCGTTGTCACCCCGGAACAGGTGCATGGCGGTCTCCATCTTACCCAGGGCGTCGGCGGAGAAGGCGTCGCTGAACTTGTTGGCCTGAGTGTCGCCGGAGACCTTGGCGGGGTGGGCGGTGTGGAACATGGACACGCCGTCGGCGCTCTTGATGTCGAACTCCCGGCCCTTGTAGGTGATCTTGTCCTTGCCGGAGATGGCGCCGCCGTACAGAGCCGCACCGAACAGCTCCCGGGTGCGGTTGTAGCTGGTGATGAAGGCGGCGGGCTGCTTCTTCATGTCCATCACCTTGGAGTCCTCCATCATCTCGGCGGAGATGGAGAAGGAGTCCTTCCAGGTGTCGTACACCAGCAGCTTCTGGTAGCCCTCCTGCATGCCGTCCAGGGGATAGGCGCCGTTTTCGCCCACGGGCTCGAAGCCGCTCATGGCGGTCATGGTGGTCATCAGGTCGCCGTAGTTCTCGCTCTTGCCCATGAGGAACAGGTCCTTGAGCACAGACTGACGCTCAAACTGCTCCCCCCGCTGCTCCAGGAACATGCGGATGGGGGCCTGACACTTGCCATAAATGCTGTCGTTGAGGCCGGAGCCTTCAGAGAAAATGATTTTCATGGGGTTGGTTGTCCTCCTTTACACAAATCTGCCCCGGACGGTGTCACCCTTCTGGGTGCCCTCCACGTCCACCAGCTCGAAGTTGCCAGCGCCCTGGGACACCGTGAGGCCGTCCTCGGCCACCTGTACCTTTGCGCCGGGCTTGGCGTCGGCGGTGAGGGCGGACAGGGTGGTCTCGTAGAGGAAGGTCCCCTCCACCCGGGTGACGGGGATGACCTGGCCATCGGTGGCGGTGACATCCGCCATGCACAGATAGGGGGGCGTGGTGGTGGAGGCGCCGCTGAGCTTGGTCAGCTTGCCGCCAGTGACGGTGAGCATCTGGCCCGCCTGGTAGGTGTCGGCGGCAGCGCCCAGGTATTCCCAGGGCAGCATGGCCCCGGTGTTGCTTTTCACGGGTACAAACATTTACTTTCCTCCCTGATATTTGTTGTAGTAGGCCTGAATGGCCGCTTCACTGGCCTGGGGGTTGAAGGCCCGGAACAAATCCATCTCCGGGGCGGGCACGGTGGCAGCCCCTTTGCCCCGCTGGGCGGCGGCGATGAGGTGTCCCTTGCTGCGTGCCAGGTTCTGGGCCTGCTGGCGGGCGGCGGCGGCTGCCTGCTGGGTGAGCTGGTCGTAGTGGGCCAGCTTGTAGGCGTCCACAAAGGAGTTGCCTCGCTTCACCAGCTGGTAAAACTCCTTCGCCCGGGGCATGGTGAGCAGATCGCCCACCGAGCGGATGTTGGGGTTGAGCTGGCGAATCTGGGCCAGCTCGGCAGCCACCTGGGCCTCCATGGCCGGGTTGACCTGAGGCCGAGGAGCAGGCTTGGCCTGCTGGGCCTGCTTAAAGGCCCGGTACTGCTCCAGATTGGTGATGGGGGTGCCGTCGGCGGGGTTTGTGAGGGCCGCATCTCGGAG
>CABPXX010000393.1 GCA_902461475.1 uncultured Eubacteriales bacterium
GTTTGCCCAGGGCGTGCCCTCCGCCTCCCGTGCCCCCCCCGCCGCTGCCGAGCAGGGCAATGAGCGCGCCGCTCTGGCTCTGGACATGTTCTGCTACTCCGTGAAGAAGTACATCGGCGCTTATGCCGCCGCCATGGGTGGCGTGGATGCCGTGATCTTCACCGCCGGCGTGGGCGAGAACTCCGCTGCCGAGCGTATGTCCATCGCCTCCGGCCTGGAGTTCATGGGCATTCACATGGACCCCGAGGCCAACAACGTCCGCGGCAAGGAGACCGTGGTCTCCACCCCCGACTCCCCCGTCAAGGTACTGCTCATCCCCACCAACGAGGAGCTGATGATCGCCCTGGACACCGCCGAGCTGGCCTAAGTTTCCCAATCATACATCATACCCCCGGTGCAACTGGTTTTCCGTTGCACCGGGGGTTTTTCCTTGTTCCGACCATTGCATGCTCTCTCTGCCAGCACGCCTCCCCTTCTCCTCATGGTTTTGGTTGTTTCATCAAATCCCTTTCTGGTGCACTCATCTCTTTTCGAGCACAATTGCCAAATTTGTATAATTTCCCCATGACTTCTGACTTGACTCAAGGGTAACACCACAGTTTATGGTAAACCATGTAAAACTGAATTTTATACAAGCGTATACAACACGAATTGTTACCGTATGGGCAAAACCGGACACTGCTTGGAGAGTCGGCTGGGACCGGCTTTCCCTGTCGTGCTCTGGTTTTTTATATTTGCCGCATGATTTACCACAGAAGGGAGTTGGAATGAGACCTGACACGTAAAACCATCTAAAAATCCAATCAACACCAAGCAAGAAAGAGAGGAAATTTGGACATGAGAAGAAATCTCAAGCGAATGGCACTGTTGTTGCTCATCGCGGTTGTGCTCATTCCCATGGCAGTCATGACAGCTCTTGCATCTGGAAATGAAAATCTGGCGCAAGGTAAGACCGCCACGGCATCCAGCTCCTACCCCGGAAAGCCCTGGACCCCGGACAAGGCCGTGGACGGGGACACCTCCGGGTCTGATTCCCGCTGGAGCTCCAAGCGTGCCACCGGAACCACCAACGAAGGGGACGGCGATGTAGGCACCAAGGAGCAGTGGCTGCAAATCGACCTGGGCACCGTTACGGCGGTGGAACAGGTGAACATCTACTGGGAGGCGGCCTTCGCCACCAGTTATGAGATTCAGACCTCCCTGGACGGGGAGGAGTTCCAGACCGTCAAGGAGTGCACCGCCACTGAGGCTGGAGCCCAGTCCTATCGAGACCTGGGCGTCGAGGAAGCCCAGTACATCCGCATCAACTGTCTGGAGCCCAAGACCGCCAAGTACGGCTATTCCATCTATGAGGTGGAGGTCTTTGCCGAGAACAAGATGGAGAGCGCCCAGGACGTGCTGGACGCCCTGAAGGGCCAGGCCCCCACCCTGTCTGAGGACGGCACCTCCCTGGTTCTGCCTGAAGTGCCTGCGGGCTATGAGATCGCCCTGTACGGCAGCGACAACCAGCAGGTGGTACGCCTGGACGGCACCATCATCCAGCCCCT
>CABPXX010000394.1 GCA_902461475.1 uncultured Eubacteriales bacterium
TCCTTCTGGTGCTTTTCGTGTTTCTCATTGTTTAATTTACAAGGTACAAACCGCTTCATCAGCGGGTTTTTATTGTACCACGCGGTTTTCAACTTGTCAACACCTTTTTCAACTTTTTTCGAAGCTGTTTGGCGTTGTTTTGTTTCGTCCGGGGCACGTTTAGATACTATACCAGCTCTTCTCTCATTTGTCAACACCTTTTTTCAAGTTTTTTATCGTTTGCTTTTCCCGCCCTCCTGTGATATCGTAGGTTTGCAATATCTACTATATAATGTAAGAGCGGAGGTATCCCTATGCCCATTCGTATTCCCGACTCCCTGCCTGCTACCAGTGTATTGGAGGGCGAGAATATCTTCGTGATGACAGAGCACCGTGCTCTCCACCAAGACATCCGACCTTTGAGTCTTTTGATTCTGAATCTTATGCCCACGAAGATCGTCACCGAGACGCAGCTGCTGCGCAAGCTGTCCAACACCCCCTTACAGATCAATGTACAGCTGCTCAAGACCAGCAGCCACGTCTCTCAGAATACCGACAGCCATCACCTGGACTCCTTCTATACCACCTTCGATCAAATCCGCAACAACCGCTATGACGGTATGATCATCACCGGGGCCCCGGTGGAGAACCTGGACTTCGAGGAAGTGGACTACTGGGAGGAGCTGTGTCAGATCATGGAGTGGACCCGCACCCATGTGCATTCCACCTTCCATATCTGTTGGGGCGCTCAGGCCGGGCTGTACTATCACTACCACATTCAAAAGCACACCTTACCCCACAAGCTGTTTGGCATCTATCAGCATCAGATCATCCGCAAGCAGTCCCCCCTGTTCCGAGGCTTTGACGACCGCTTCTATGCCCCCCACTCCCGATACACCGAGGTGCGCCTGGAGGACCTCCAGGCCATCCCCGAGCTGGAGCTGCTGGCGGTATCCGACGAGGCAGGAGTCTTCGGCGTGAAGAGCATGGACAACCGGCGCTTCTTCATCTTCGCCCACCCGGAGTACGACGAGGACACCCTGGCCCGGGAATACTTCCGGGATGTGGACCTTGGCCTGGACATTGCCGTCCCCGCCCACTACTTCCCCCAGGACGACCCCAACCAGGCCCCCATTGTCAACTGGCGGTCCGCCGGACAGCTGCTGTACACCAACTGGCTGAACTACTACGTCTATCAAACCACCCCCTACGACTTACGGGAGATTTCCAATGAAGATTGATTTTGAAGCGGTGCGCAACAATCCTGAAATCCGAACCTATATCACCCAGGCAGACGCCTCCCTGGTGGCCCTGGGCTACACTGAGCACTCCTTTGCCCACGTCACCAAGTGCGCCATGACCGCCGCCCAGCTGTTACAGGACCTGGGCTACGATGAGCGTCACATCGAGCTGGCCAAGATCGCCGGGTTCATGCACGACATTGGCAACGTCATCAACCGAGTGGATCACGCCCAGAGCGGAGCCGTCATGGCCTTCCGTATTCTGGACAAGATGGGCATGGAGCCTGCCGACGTGGCCGCCGTCATCACCGCCATCGGCCACCAC
>CABPXX010000395.1 GCA_902461475.1 uncultured Eubacteriales bacterium
CCATGGGCTGCCGGGAGCGGGCCCGAGGGGCCATCGCCATCCCCGGGGAGCGTCCGGCGGGCATCTTTACCGCCGGAGCCGCCCAGCGGTATCTGAATATGGAGGGGTACATGGTGGGCCGCCGGGTGGTCATTCTGGGCAGCGGCGACATTGGCCTCATTATGGCCCGGCGCATGACCCTGGAGGGGGCCAAGGTACTGGCCTGCGTGGAGCTGATGCCCTACTCCCGCGGCCTCACCCGGAACATTGTCCAGTGCCTGGAGGACTACTCCATTCCCCTCTACCTCAGCCACACCGTCACTGACCTCCGGGGCCACAACCGCCTGGAGCAGGTAGTGGTGAGCCGGGTGGACGAGCACCGCCGCCCCATTCCCGGCACGGAAATGGTCTTTGACTGCGACACCCTACTTTTGAGTGTAGGGCTCATCCCGGAAAACGAGCTCACCCGTCAGGCGGACATCCCCATGGACGGACGCACCCACGGGGCGGTGGTGTTTGAGAACATGGAGACCCAGGTGCCCGGCATCTTCGCCTGCGGCAACGTGCTCCACGTCCATGACCTGGTGGACTACGTCACCGCCGAGAGCCAGCGTGCAGGGGCTGCCGCTGCTCGCTATGTCCAGGGGGAATCAACCGCCGCCGAAGCCCTTTCCCTCACCCACGGCTCCGGGGTCAGCTACACCGTCCCCCAGCGCATCCGCCGGGGCAGCGGCAACGTGCAGGTGCTATTCCGGGTGGGTCGCGTGTTTGGGGATAGCCGCATTGTGGTAAAAGACGACTCAGGCAATCCCATTGCCCAGTTTCCCCGCTCCCACATGGCCCCGGGGGAGATGGAGCAGATCACCCTGCCCGGGGTACTGCTGGACCGGGCCGTCGGGGGCCTCACCATATCCATCGAGGAGGTGGAAGGGACATGAAGGAACTTATATGCATCGTCTGCCCCAAGGGGTGCCGCCTCCAGGTGGATGAGGAGCACGGCTACGCCGTCACTGGAAACAGTTGCCCCCGGGGGGCCGAGTACGGCAAAAATGAGCTGCTCCACCCCACCCGGGTGCTCACCAGCACAGTATGCATCCAGGGCGGTCTCCACCGCCGTCTGCCCGTGAAGACCACCGCCCCCATCCCCAAGGAATTGATCTTTGAGGCCATGGACGCCCTCAATGGGGTGCGCCTCACCGCCCCGGTGCATCTGGGACAGGTGGTGATTCCCAACCTGCTGGGGACCGGGGTGGATGTGGTGGCCACCCGGGATATGAAGTAACCCATCCCAACTCTTGATTGCATAAAAAAGTACGGTCAGCTTGACGCTGACCGTACTTTTTTATCATGTTAGCCGTTGCGGCGGCGACGCACCACGGTGACAGCGCCAAGCACCATCACGGCGGCGGCCAGCGCGGCCACATAGCCCATCAGCTGGTCGGAATCGCCCGTCTGAGGCACGTTTTCCGGCTTCTCGGTGGCCTGGGGCTTGTCGGTGGCCTCAGGATTCTGGGAAGCCTCGGGGGTGTCGGTGGTCTCGGGATCGCCACCGGCGGTG
>CABPXX010000396.1 GCA_902461475.1 uncultured Eubacteriales bacterium
CCTGGGGGTACCACACCCGCCTTACTACCAACCGCACCGCCTTGGAGCAAATCCAGGGAAAGACCGCCCAGCTTGCCCAGCTGGAGCAGCGGTATACCTGGGTGCGCACGTTGTCCAACACCGTCAACGGCACCTTGCCGGGGAAGGAGAAAATCGCCCTGGAGACCTATGTGCAGATGACCTTCTTTGACCGCATCCTCCGCCGGGCCAATCTGCGGCTACTAGTGATGACCGGGGGCCAGTACGAGCTAAAGCGCCGCCGGGAGGCGGCGGGCAGGCGGGGCCAGAGCGGCTTGGAGATGGATGTCATCGACCACTACAACGGCACCGAGCGCAGCGTCAAGTCCCTGTCCGGGGGCGAGTCATTCCAGGCCTCTTTGGCTTTGGCTCTGGGGCTGTCCGATGAAATCCAGTCCTCCGCTGGAGGCATCCGCCTGGACACCATGTTCGTAGACGAGGGTTTCGGCTCCCTAGACGAGGAATCCCTGAGCAAGGCCATGGGGGCGCTGGGAGATTTGGCCCAGGGCAACCGCCTGGTGGGCATCATCTCCCATGTGTCGGAGCTCAAGGAGAAAATCGACAAGCAGATCGTGGTGCGCAAGGATCGTACCGGCGGCAGCCGGGTGGAGATTGTGGTGTGACACAGCATTGAAATTTGCCTATAGTTATGGTATGGTAAATACGTTCAATTTTACCACAGGGAAAGAAGGGTACGCATGAAGTGGTTGTATCGAATCATCTGCGCCATCCTCATTGTTGTGATGGCGGTGTCAGGGTATAAGATTTGGAGTATCATGTCAGAGTACAAGGAGGGCGAGGACGCCTACGGAGAGCTGGAGCAGTTTGTGAGCATCCCCAGCGAGCTGCCTGTGCTTCCCTCCGAGTCCGGCGAGGAAGAGAACCCGGATGGCACTCCGGCCCCCCAGGCTACCGAGAATTTGAATCAGTTCCCGGTGGTGGATTTTAATTCCTTGAAGGGGATTAACCCGGACGTGATGGCCTGGATTTACATTCCCGGCACCCATGTCAACTATCCTGTGGTGCAGGGTTCGGACAATGAGTACTACCTCAATCGCCTGTTCACCGGAAAGTGGAACAGTGCGGGTGCTATTTTCATGGACTACCGCAACGAGGCAGACCTCACCGATCCCCATACCATCATCTACGGCCACCAGATGAACAACAAGACCATGTTCAACGACCTACGCCACTATGCCGACCAGAGCTTCTATGAGGAGCACACGGTGGGCTACCTGATGACCCCGGACCAGACCTATCTGCTGCAATTTTTCTCCGGCTATGTCAGCAGCGTGGACACCAACGCCTGGCAGCTGAACTTCACCGAGGAGGGCAGCTTTACCAGCTGGCTGGAGGATATCCAGGGCCGTTCTGCCTTTACCACCGATGTGCAGCTGCGGGAGGAGGACCGAGTCGTCACCCTGTCCACCTGTAGCTCCGCCTTTGAGAATGCTCGTTTTGTCCTACATGCCCGTTTGGTGCCTGCTGAGGTCAACGGATAATAGGAACCCCCCG
>CABPXX010000397.1 GCA_902461475.1 uncultured Eubacteriales bacterium
GGCTGGGGCTACGACTACCAGGGAGACGACCGGGCGGTGGACACCCACATCCGACGTCTGCGGGAGAAATTGGGCCCCTGGGCCAA
Organism: uncultured Eubacteriales bacterium; assembly: GCA_902461475.1. GTDB lineage: Bacteria > Bacillota > Clostridia > Oscillospirales > Oscillospiraceae > Enterenecus. Next base: position 87 of record CABPXX010000397.1, read on the forward strand.
CCACATCCGCACCGTCATCAAGGCGGGCTACCGATTGGAGGGGTGAACATGGCAAACACCAAAAAACGCCGTCCCCGTGCCCGGCCCACCCTCACCGGGCTTCTGTGCCTGGTGGTGCCAGTGCCCTGGCTTCTCTGTATGGGGCTGCTCACCGCCGTATTTGCCCAGCGGCAGGCAGAGACCACGCTCACCCAGTACGGCTCCCAGGCCTATGAGGCCCTGGCTGAAACCACCCTGCCCTGGGGCGGTGTGAGTGGCGGGCGCACCTTGGATATGCAGCTCACTTCCGCCCTCTTTGACCACCAGGGCAACTACCTGGGGGGCAGCTGGGAGACCTTTCTCTCCTTTGAGTATCTCACCCAAGAGGAGTATGAGGCGGGGGTGAAAACCTCGGGCCGCTACGCCCGGGCCACCCTGGACCCGGACCATCTCACCGACAACATCGCCTTTTTCCTGGAGGGGGACACAGAATTCCAGCTCACCCACGCCCTGCGCTTGGAGGGAGTGCTGGAGGGGAGCCAGTTCACTCCCGTCACCGTCCAGCAATTTTACCTTCCTCCCGTGGGGCCAGACTGGGGAGATATGTACCAAAACCCGGACGCTCTGGCCCCAGGCACCCAGACCGTCACCCTCTACGCCACCAACTTTCACCTGTGCACCGCCCTGGAAAATTCCCCCCTCACCTATGCCCAGGCCGCCGAGGAGCACCGCCGCACCTTCACCAGCCACATGGCCCATGAGCTGAAAACCCCCTTGGCGGTGATTCACAGCTACGCCCAGGGGCTGCAAGAGCACATCGCCGAGGACAAGCGGGAGAAGTACCTGGCCACCATTTGCAGCGAGGCAGAGCGGATGAACGGCATGGTGCTGGAGCTTCTGAACCTGTCCCGGCTGGAGGCAGGTCGGGTAAAGCTGCGCCGGGAGACCTTCTCCCTGTCCCAGCTCACCCGCTCCACCCTGGAAAAGCTGGCCCCCTCCCTGGAGGCCAAGGGGCTGCGGCTGTCCACCGCTCTGGAGGACCCCGCCCCCGTCCTGGCCGACCGGGGCCGCATGGCCCAGGTGGTGGAAAACCTGCTCACCAACGCCGTCAAATACACCCCCGCCGGGGGTGAGATCGGGGTGGAGGTGACCCAGACGGGCCAGCACACCACCCTGCGGTTGTCCAATGACTGCCCGCCATCTCCCAGGAGGAGCTGGAGCAACTCTTTGAGCCCTTCTATCGCCGGGAGGACGCCGCCCCCGGGGAGGGCACCGGGCTGGGGCTGGCCATTGTGCGGCACATTGTGCAGCTCCACGGGGGCAGCTGCACCGCCCAGGCCACCCCCAGCGGGGTACAATTTACGGTGACGCTATAACCACACCCAAAGGCTCCCCTGTGCAAGGGGAGCTGTCAGCCGCCAGGCTGACTGAGGGGTTGACACTCCCCAGGTGCCAACAATCCCTC
>CABPXX010000398.1 GCA_902461475.1 uncultured Eubacteriales bacterium
GGCGGCAGTGGTCGGACCAATAGGTGTCCACCACCCGCACCTCGGTGAGGGTGGGGTCACGCCCCTCCTCGTCCCGGAAATAGGTCTGGAGGAAGGTCAGGTCCGCCAGGTCCATGGCCAGGCCGTACTGGGCCAGCAGCTCCTCCAGCCCCTCCCGGTCCAGCTGGGTAAAGCCGTGGAGCACAGGCACCGCCTCGGGCACGGGGTACTGGCCCTGGAGGGTCTCGGGCTTGTCCAGGGAGGCCTCGCGGCTCTCCACGGGGTTAATGAGGTGGCCACGAATCTTGTCCAGCTGCTCCTCGGTGAGGGTTCCCTCCAGCACGTACACGGTGGCGCAGCGCACGGTGGGGCGCTCGCCGCCGGTCATCATCTGGAAGCACTGGGCGCAGGAGTCTGCCCGCTGGTCATACTGGCCGGGCAAGGCCTCCACGGCCACGATGGTGTGGGGCTCCTGGGGCAGCTGGGGCATATCCTCGTCCCAAATGCCGTCCACCTGGGGCTCCGAGAGGATGGTGGTGCGGGCGGCGTCGTAGACGCTGCGCTCCACTCCCTCCACGTCGTAGCGGCGGATGACCCGCACCCCGGTGAGGGAGTCCACCCCCAGGGGGCCTTTCAGCTCTCCCATCAGGTGCCCTGCCTCCACGTCAAAGCCGGGCTTCTTTTCCACAAAGCAGCGAAATACCTTGCTCATTGCCACACTCTCCCTTATTTATCTTTGTCTTGCTGTTGGATACCAGCGTTTTTATCTTCCACGGACGACCAGATCGTCCACTGATCCACATTGGCATAGGGATTTGACTGGGTGGGGGTCACCCCCGTCACCAGCCCCCACCGCACCAGCAGGGAACCCCGTAAAAAACAGATGGGAGCCAGCGGGGTCTGCTGAGCAAAGCCCGTCAGATAGGCCTCCAGCTCCGTCTCTCCCCCGGTCCTGCGCCACTCGTTGAGCAGTTCCTGCACCTCACTCTGGGTACCCCCGTAGCTCAGGGACCCGGTAAGCAGCGCGGTGAGGTCAAAATCCGAAGTGAGCTGCACCTGGCCCAGGTACAAATCAAAATTGCCCCGCTCCAGGGCGGACACATAGTCCTCCCAAGCCAGGGACTTCACGGTTACGGTAAACCCCGCCCCCTCCAGCTGATTGGCCACGGCCTGGGCCACCTGCTGCCGAGTGGAGTTGTCCTCGTTGACGATGAGGGTGAGGCTCCCCCCGGTACTCTCCTCCGTGCCCCCCTGGGTCCACTCGGGCAGCTCTCCCCACGCCGGAGAGATGGGCCATGGGGTGGGGTCCCCGTGGCCGGACAGCTGCACCTGCACCAGGCTGTCCCGGTTCAGGGCCGAGGAGATGCGCTGGCGCACCGCGGCGTCGGCACACCCCCCTCGCTGGGTCTGAAAGCCCAGGTAGAGAAGCTGGCTGGTGGGGTAGTCGAACACCTCACAGGTGCCGGAGTAGCCCACCGCCTGGGGGGCGGAAAACTGGGTGGTGGCCATCCACACCTCACCGCTGTCAAAGGCGG
>CABPXX010000399.1 GCA_902461475.1 uncultured Eubacteriales bacterium
CTCGTCCTCGTCGGTGAGCCGCCGTGCCAGCTCCAGCCGCCCCACCAGGCGCAGCATGCGGCACACGCTTTGGTTGATGGTGCTCAGATACGCGCGGCTCTTTTCATCCGTGGCGTACCGCTCCAGCAGCTGACTGGCGGCGGTCATCTGGGCCAGCTGCATGCGCAGCTGCGCCATGTGCGCCCCGGTGGAGCACTCCAACATCCATCGTTCCAATCCTCACGCCTCCCTTGCCCATTATCCTATGCAAAGAAGCCCCATTTCTCTCTGGAAAAATCAGGGCCTGTTCAGTATGACCCATTATACCAGATTTCGACGTGGGCAACAAGCACCCCAGAAAAATTTTCCTGAAAATGCCAAATCCGTGACGGCGGACCGTCACGGATTTGGACATTTGTCATTCAGCGTCCAGCTGGGCGGCCACCTGGGCCAGAGGATTGGGGGTGTAGCCCTCCACGGTGCCCTCGTCCATGGCATTGGCCAGGGCGGAATCCAGGGGCAGCTTGGCCAGCACAGGCAGGTTCAGCTCAGCGCCCAGGGCGTCGATGGTGCTCTCGCCGAAGATGGGGTGCTCGCCGCCGCAGTCGCGGCAGCGTTGCCCACGGCGCGCGGAGGAGGGGCGGCCCGCCGCCGCAGTCGGGGCAGCGGAAGAAGCTGTAGTTCTCCACCAGGCCCAGCACGGGCACCTTCATCATCTCCGCCATACGCACGGCCTTGGTGACGATCATACCCACCAGGGTCTGGGGTGCGGTGACCACCACTACGCCGTCCACGGGCAGGGACTGGAACACGGTCAGGGGCACGTCACCGGTTCCGGGAGGCATGTCCACGAACAGGTAGTCCAGCTCGCCCCACACCACGTCGGTCCAGAACTGCTCCACCGCGCCGGCAATGACGGGGCCACGCCAGATGACGGGGTCGGTCTCGTTGTCGGTGAGCAGGTTCAGGCTCATCATCTTGATGCCACCGGCGGTCTCCACCGGCAGAATACCGTCATCGGTGCCCATGGCGTGCTGGTGGATGCCGAAGGCACGGGGGATGGAGGGGCCGGTGATATCGGCGTCCAGAATGCCCACCTTCTTGCCCCGGGCGGCCATGGCGGCGGCCAGAGAGCAGGTGACGGTGGACTTGCCCACGCCGCCCTTGCCGCTGACCACGGCAATCACCTTTTTGATGTGGGAGTGGGCGTTGCAGGGCTTGCGGAAGTCGTGGGGCTGTTGACGCTCGCCGCAGTTGGAGCTGCAGCTGGAGCAGTCGTGGGTACATTCACTCATGGAAACATCTCCTTATACAGTCTGCCCAGAGGGCAGACTTTTTCCTCATGTTCAAAGTAACTTGGTTATTTTACCACAGTTTGTTTCCTGTTACAACGGGTTGGTGGACAAACATCTGGTGTTGGCGGAGTCTCCGCCTGTTTTCCAGACTGGAATCCAGCTTGCCAGCCAGGAGTTGCTCCGCAGGGTAACTTTCTGCCGCCAGAAAGTCACCAAAGACCGCCAAAGGCGGGGCCTTCC
>CABPXX010000400.1 GCA_902461475.1 uncultured Eubacteriales bacterium
CACACGTCCACGTCCTGCTCCATGTTGCGCAGCATCTGGGCGCCGTAGGCGCTGCCCAGGGCGTAGGAGGGGAAATATCCGATCATGCCGCCGGACCAGTGGGAATCCTGTAAGCAGCCGTGGGTGTCGTCGGGCACGTCCACCCCCAGATACTCCTTATACAGTCGATTCCACTCAGCAGGCACGTCCTTCACCGCCAGAGTGCCGCCGATGAGCTGCTTTTCAATCTCATAGCGCACCATCACGTGGAGGCAGTAGGTGAGCTCGTCGGCCTCAGTGCGGATGAGGGAGGGCTGGGCCTTGTTCACCGCCCGGTACATCTGCTGGGCAGTCACGTCGGAGAGCTGCTGAGGGAAGAACTCCTGCATCTTGGGGAAGATGGCCTCAAGGAAGGGCAGAGAGCGGCCAATGAGGTTCTCATAGAACCGGGACTGACTCTCGTGGATGCCCATAGAGGCGCCCCCGGTGAGGCAGGTGTAGTCATAGTCGGGGTTTACGTCCAGCTCATACCGGGCATGTCCCCCCTCGTGGATGACAGAATACATGGAGCTGGCCACGTCGTTCTCCAGGTAGTGGGTGGTGATGCGCAGGTCCTGGGTGTTGAAGCCCAAGGTGAAGGGGTGCTCAGTCTCCCCGATGCCGCAGTGGCCCCGGTCCAGGTCCATCACCTCCATGAGGTAGTCGGAGAACTTCCGCTGAGCCTCCACCGGGTAGGAACGGTGGAGGAAGCTGACATCGGGCTGCTCCTTCTCGCCAATGGCGTGGATAAGGGGCAGCAGCTTGTCCCGCACCGTGGCGAAGAACTGGTCCAGCTGCTCCATGGTGATGCCACGCTCATACTCGTTGAGCAGAGCGTCATAGGGGGCCTTGTTGGGGTCATAGTACCCGGCAAAGCGGCGGTTGTAGTCCACCACTTTCTCCAGCAGAGGAGCAAAGAGGGGGAAGTCGTTGGTCTCCTTGGCCCGGTGCCACACATCCTCGGCCTCGTTGATGAGCATGGCATACTCCATGTACTCCTGGGCGGGGATGCGGGAGAGTTGGCGGTACTCCCGGGTGAGCAGCTCCACCTGGCGGCGCTGCTCATCGGTGAGCTGATCCCCGGCCTGGGCCAGGGTCTCCAGCATCTCCCCCACCTTGGGGTCAGAGAAAATCTTGTGCTGCTCCCCGGCCAGAATGCCCAGGGCCACTCCACGGCCAGCGGCGGTATCCCGGGGGGCTACGGTGACCCCGTCTAAGTACAGAGAGGACTGGGCTACCGTGTAAGCGTACAGCTTCTTTTGCAGCTGCTCCAGCTCCTCAATGGCCTGTTGAATTTCCATAACCATCATTCCTTTCATATAAGCCCTCCAGAACAATTCTGGAGGGCTTAGACTGTAAAAACCTCATATCTATGCAAGAAAGTCAGAGCGTCTTGTGTTTGAAAAAAGCCCTCGGCAGAGTTTTCCCATCCGAAGATGGGAAAATAAATTAAAATCCGTTTTTTTCGGGGACATGCGCATCGAAAAAAACAC